>CAYFKI010000331.1:0-1514 GCA_964343525.1 uncultured Cyanobium sp. | reverse complement strand
GGTCGGGAACGTGAGCGGAGAAGTTCCCCTCGGCCTGTTCGATCACAACGGCGTACGACTGGCTCATGGAGGGACGAGGCCGGAGTGCCTGGGATCAGAAACTAATCACCGTATTCACCCCCAGCGCCAGAGCATTGGGGGTGGTTGGGCTGCCGCCCGGGCGAATCAGATACTGAATGCCTGGCTGGAGAATGAGGCCTGGTAGGAGCTGAAGTGCATAGGAAAGCTCCAGGGTGAGTTCACTCACCTGGGGGAGAATGGCGGGGTTCAGGATCGCTTGTGCCTGCTGCTGCTGGCGGAGGGCGGCGCTGTAGCCGCCATAAGCCACGCCGAGGGCGAGAACATCTTTGGGGCGGCTTGCGAAGGGCCCGTTCGCGACCAAGCCTGTGCTGAAGAACATCGGCATCGGGCTCACGGCTTGGTCTGGAGCGACAACCACACTTCCGAACACACCGACTTGGCGGCCTTGATCGGGGCTTCCCAGACGGGCAACGGCCTGATCCGCCACGGCATAGACGCCATGCCGGCCTGCGCGTTGCGCAGTGGAGTTGTAGGCAGGCACTGCACCACCTAACACAAAGCCGCCGAGCTTGACGTTGCCCGGAAGGGCCGTGGCTCCGGGCTGCTGGTTTCGCAGCCAGCCGATCTCCGCCATGCCAAGGGGAGGGCCCTCCAGCGTGAAATCAAGGCCATGCCGGTTGGCCTGACCCACTTCAGGATCGCCGTTGTAAATGCCGGCCATGAGGTAGTAATCACCACTAGGCGCATAACGAGCTCTGGCTCCCCAGGTGGTAGCTGGATAGCCGAATGCCCCAGGAGCATTGTAGAAGATTGCAAAGGGGATGGCATTAAAGGCAACCGATGTGAATTGGCGGAAATAGGAAGAGCCTGCAAATTCTTCGCCATAGAGGCTGTCGATCGAGAAACGGCCAGCACGAAGACTCAATTGATCTTTGAAGAGAGCCTGGGTATAGCTCAAGTTGGTGAGCCGCGGCCCCGGCGGGGCTACGTCTGATGATTGAATCGGGAATGTATTTCCTACGACGTTCTGAGACAGCTGGCTGCCAAAATTCAGCGAGAAACCAGCCTGAAACTCGCCGCCTTTGAGCCCGATTGCTTTGGCTGTATCCACCTTCAGGTCGGCACACAGCATGCTGTAAGTGGTGAACCCTTGGCCAAGACCACCGCTGGTATTTCCGTAGGGGTCTGTGATCAGCAAAAGCGTTGGTTTGATGCCTCGCTCCCAGAGTGATGTGCGCAGCCCTCCCCAGTTGCCCAGCAGATTATGGTTGGCAAACTGTTGATCCTTACTCACCACTGAATCAGGAACGGCGGCCTGCAGGGTCTCCGTTGAGCTCGGCGATGTTGGTGGTACGTCAGCGCTGGCAGGTTTCACCGCCTCTGCAGATCTTGCCGGAATTCCGCTGGGCAACATGGTGGCCAGCAGCGTGAGCATCTGCAAAAGGCGGCGGTTGACCGATTGACGAGTGTTCTTCATCTGACAGCGAAGGCTG
>CAYFKI010000330.1:0-1535 GCA_964343525.1 uncultured Cyanobium sp. | reverse complement strand
CCATCGGCTCGGCCGGGCAGTCGGCGCTCTGGCCCTGCACCAGCTCGTGCCACCAATGGTCGCGGCCGGAGGTCATGGCGCAGGGGCCGGCGGCACCGGCGAGACGCTCCACCACCAACACCGCCTGCACCGAGGGCACGGCGCCACCAGCCAGGGCCTCATCCACGGCGGGCTTGAGGGGAACGGGCTTGTCCTTGCGGAAGCCGCCATCGGCGGTGATCACCGCCTTGGCCTGGCCATCGATCAGCCGATCCCGCAGGGCATCGGCGGAGAAGCCCCCGAACACCACTGAGTGGGGCGCACCGATGCGGGCGCAGGCCAGCATGGCGATGGCCGCCTCCGGCACCATCGGCATGTAGAGGGCCACCAGGTCGCCCTTGCCGATGCCGAGGGCTTTGAGGGCATTGGCGGTCTTGCAGACCTCGGCGTGGAGTTGGCGGTAGGTGAAGCGGCGCTCATCTCCCGGCTCCCCCTCCCAGATCAGGGCCGTTTTCTCCGCCCGGGGGCCCGTGAGGTGGCGGTCGAGGCAGTTGAAGCTGAGGTTGGTGGTGCCGCCTTCAAACCACTTGGCGAAGGGGGGCTGGCTCCAATCCAGCACGGTGTGGAAGGGCTCAAACCAGTGCAGCTGCTCGCGGGCGAGGTCACCCCAGAAGCGATCCGGATCGGCATCCGCCTTGGCCACCAGGGCGCGGTAGGCCTCCATCGAGGGGATAGCCGCGGAGGCCGCCAGGGCTGCCGGAGGCTCAAAAAGACGCTGCTCCTGGAGCACCGACTCAATCGTGGCTCCCTGGGACGCGGCTGATGGCTGGGCCTCGGACATGGCGGACGCGGGCTTGGAGGGCAGAAACGGGCCCATTCAAGCGAGTTTTTGCCGCGACACCGCAAGCTGTCATCCCGGTTGGCGGGGAAGGGCTGTTGGTGGGTCGTCGTTGAGAATGGCCGGATGGCTCGACCCATCGCCTGCCTGTTCGATCTCGATGGTCTGCTGCTCGACACCGAGCCCCTGCATGCCAGGGCCTGGCAGGAGGCGGCTGAGCACTTTGGCTGCCGCCTGAGCCCCGAGCAATTGCTCGGCCTGCGGGGCCGGCGCCGGCCCGATTGCGCCGCGCAGGTGATCCATTGGATGGCCGCCGAAGGCTTGGAGGCCCCAACCAGCGAAGCCCTGCTGGCCATTCGCCAGCCGATCGCCGAAGCCCTGTTGATTCATGCCAAGCCCACCCCTGGTGCGGTGGAGCTGATTGATCGCTGCCACCAGCTAGCGATCCCGATGGCCCTGGCCACCAGCAGCTCCCGGGACGCCGTGGCCCTCAAGGCCGGCCCCCACCCCTGGCTTGCCGCCATCACCGTTCGGGTGCATGGCGATGACCCGGAGCTCAAGGCAGGGAAGCCCGCCCCAGATGTGTTCCTGTTGGCGGCTGAGCGGCTGGGGGTGGAGGCGCAGGGCTGCTGGGCGTTTGAGGATTCACCCGCCGGCGCCCAAGCAGCCCTTGCGGCCGGCTGCGGGGTGTGGGTGGTGCCCCCCGAGCATCTGAGCC
>CAYFKI010000329.1:0-1536 GCA_964343525.1 uncultured Cyanobium sp. | reverse complement strand
CTCACCGGCCCAATCCTCGATTACATCCAGCAGCGCGGCGGCAAGCTGCACCTGCGCCACCGGGTGAGCCAGGTGCACTGCGAGCCGGCCACCCCCCAGCCCGGCGGTGCCCCTCCCCGGGTGACGGGCCTGACCCTCGGCACCCCTGATGGCGACATCACGATCGAAGCCGATGCCTACCTGGCGGCTTGCGATGTGCCGGGGATCCAGCGGCTACTCCCCGAAGCCTGGCGCGCCTATCCCCAGTTCGATGCGATCTACAAGCTGGAGGCGGTGCCGGTGGCCACGGTGCAACTCCGCTACGACGGTTGGGTGACGGAGTTGGGCGATTCTGCGCAGGCCCAGGCCAAGCGGGCTGATCTGGCCAACCCCACAGGCCTCGACAACCTGCTCTACACGGCGGACGCCGATTTCAGTTGTTTTGCCGATCTGGCCCTGGCCAGCCCCGCCGATTACCGCAAAGAGGGCGTGGGATCCCTGCTCCAGTGCGTGCTGACGCCCGGCGATCCCTGGATCCCCCAGAAAACGGAGGCGATCGTGGCGGCCACCGATGCCCAGGTGCGAGCCCTGTTCCCCTCGGCCCGCAACCTCACGCTGCTGTGGAGCAACGTGGTCAAGCTGGCCCAGTCGCTGTATCGCGAGGCGCCGGGCATGGAGCCCTACCGCCCCGATCAGCGCACACCAGTCACCAACTTCTTCCTCGCCGGTAGCTACACCAAGCAGGACTACATCGATTCGATGGAAGGGGCCACGATGAGTGGCCGTCTTGCCGCCGCCGCGATCCTCGATCGCCCGGTGCAGCTCGCTTCCAACCAAGCCACCTCCTGAGGACCTTCCATGGGCCGTTGGCTCGAGCACAGTGTGACCACCGAGATCCAGGCCCCTGTGGAGCAGGTCTGGCAGGTGTGGAGCGATCTGGAGTCGATGCCCCAGTGGATGCGCTGGATTGAATCGGTCACCACCCTCAACGATCCCGACCTCACCGATTGGACCCTCGCGGCCCAGGGATTTCGTTTCCATTGGAAAGCCCGGATCACCCAGCGGGTGGAGGCCCAGCAGTTGCATTGGGAGTCGGTGGGGGGCCTGCCCACCAAGGGGGCCGTGCGCTTCTATCCCCAGCCCCCCAGCAGCGGCCAGCCCGCCAGCACGGCCGTGAAGCTCAGCGTCAGCTACGAGCTGCCGGGGGTGTTGGCGCCCTTGATGGAACCGAGCATCCTGGGGGGGATCGTGACCAAGGAGCTCCAGGCCAACCTGGACCGCTTCCGCGATCTCGTGCAGAGCGGGCATGGCCAGCAGCAGGGATAACGCACCGCTCAACCCCCTGCCCTCGCCCCAGCAGGTGCTAGCGGCGGTGGGGATGGGTCGCGTCGATCCCTTTGCGCCGTTGCCTCCCGGCCCTGGGGCTGCTGCTCAGGTGGCAGGGGCGCCCGCAGGCTTTCGCTTCACCGGGGTGGTGCGCAGCGGTGCCCAGGCCCAGGCCTTGGTGCAGTTCGGCAGCTTGAGCGGCAGCCTCAGTGCTGGCGCGGTGGGCGGCCG
>CAYFKI010000328.1:0-1547 GCA_964343525.1 uncultured Cyanobium sp. | reverse complement strand
GGAGCGGTTGTTGCAGCATCCCGGCTGTGCGGGGCTGGAGCTGCCGGTGGCGCGCTTGGCGCAGCTCGTGGAGGCGGAGTGGTTGGAGCAGCTGCGGGAGACGCTTCGGGCAGGCACCACACCGGTGCTGTACACCAGCCGTGGTGAGCTCAGCCTCGGCTCTGAGGCGGAGCGCCGCCGCTTCGGGCTGGAGTTGGCGGCCTTCATGGCCCGCTTGGTGGGGGGCCTGGCGCCGCAGCTGGGCTACGTGATCAGCAAGGGGGGGATCACCAGCCAGATGTTGTTGACCACCGGCCTAGGAGCCTCAATGGTGGCGCTGCAAGGTCAGTTGATGCCGGGCTTGTCGTTGGTGCTGGTTGATGATTTGCCTGTGGTGACGTTCCCAGGAAATCTTGGTGGCGCTGATGGATTAAGCCTGGCTTGGCGTGCTATGGATGCCGATCAATCAGGGGGCTGTTTGTGATGGGCGTTGCTGTATTTGATGGCTGCGATATTGCGGTGATCACCCACGCCACCAAGACATTGCCGGAATTGGGCCGGTCGGATGTGCTGGCCTATCCCGGTGCTCCGAACACGGATTTGCTGTCGACAGTTGTTGATAACCTTAGGAATTTTACGGGTTTAAGCAAGATTTCAATTGTGTTTGACCACAAGGTGGATTGCGATATTTCTTGTGCTTATTTGGCCAATTTGCGCTTGTTTTGCCAGGAGAAAGAGCTGCGATTGCTGGTTTCTCCCAGTGCCTTGGTGATGCCATCGCAGCAAACGGCTACCCATGCCTTCCATTTGGCGAGTTGCGCTTCCGAATCGCCATACCTGTTGCTCTGGGAGCACGATCATCTCTTTCATGAGGCGATTGACTGGCATCGAATCCAGCAGGCTATGGATCATGGCGCAGCGATGATTCGTTTTAATCGCAGACCCAATCACTCGGTTGTTGGATCGGTGCCTGAGATGGTTGAAGCCTGTGGATTCTCAGAAGATTTGTGCCGCACGGATTACTACTGCAATGGCCCCTTCATTGCCCGCAGGTCATGGCTGAAGCCGCTGTTTGATTTGGCTTTGCGTGAGCCGCCCAGCTGGAATGGTTGCTTTGGTGGATTTGTGGAGGGTCCGATCAATCGCAGGATGCTCGCCGATTGCCACAACAAATCGGAGGAAGAGTATCGCCACCTCTATCCGATTTACCTCTATGGAGGCCTGAATGCACAGCCCATTGTGTCTCACTTTGGAGAGTTCCTTGGCCGCAGGGGGCGTTGGCTAGCGGCCCTACGACGCGCTGGCCTATGGCGTTGATGGGCTTGGCTCCGGCAACCGCAGCCAGGTGAGCATTCCCATTGCCGCCAGGCTTGCGGCGATCACGGTGTTCAAGGGATCGGCCTTGGCAGTGGCCACCAAAAATGCGATCGAGATGCTCCCCACCACCAGCGGGGTGACGGGATAAAGCCAGCACCGAAACGGGCGATCCAGCTCGGGCTGTTGCACGCGAAGGGTCGCCAAGGCGAGCAGGCCGCTCAGGGGCAGCAGCACATAGAGCACGGCGCCAA
>CAYFKI010000327.1:0-1548 GCA_964343525.1 uncultured Cyanobium sp. | reverse complement strand
AGCTGCTCCACCTTTTCCTCCATCCGCTCAAAGGCGGCCATGGAGGTGTTGGTGCCCAGATTGCCCACCGCACTCTGGAGTTGCACCTGGGCCTGGGCCGCCTGGGCCCGGGCCTTGAGCATGTCTTTTTTGGTTTTGGCCTCGGCGATCTTGCCCTCGAGGCTCAACAAACTTTTTTTGAGGGTCTCCACCTGGCCGGCCTGGCTGGTGAGCTGGGTGGAGAGGGCGGTGGCGGTGTCCTGGCAGGTTTTGCGGCGGGCCAGGGCCTCGCGGGCCAGATCTTCCTCGCCCTGCTTGAGGGCCAGTTCGGCCCGCTGATACCAGGTGGCGCTTTGGCTTTCGGCCTGCTCGGCCTGGTTGGCAATCCGTTTCTGGCTGGCAATCGCCGTGGCCACCGCCTGGCGCAGCTTCACCAGGTCCGACTGCATGTCGGCCACGGATTGGTCGAGGATTTTGGCCGGATCCTCCACGCTGCTGAGTGCCGCATTGGCATTGGCGCGGATCAAACGGCTCAGGCGATCAAAAAAGCCCATGGGTGCAACGCGACCAACCAGATGAAGCAGGGCTGAGGCTAGCCACACCGCACCTAGGCTTACCAGTGATGGCCAAAGCGTCCCGCGAGCAAACGCGCCAGATCGGCAACCTCTCGCTGCTGATGCCGCCACCGCGGGCCGGAGCCAGCGGCCTGGCCAGCTGCCTCAAGGGTCTGGAGGCGCAGTGGCAACAGGGTGGTCACCTGGCGGCCCTGTGGCAGGCCTGGCCCAAGATCGCCGGCCCCCAATTGGCGCCCCACTGCCGGCCCCTGCGGCTCCAGGGGGGCCTGCTCACCGTGGGGGCCGCGCCTGGTCCCTGGCTGCAGGCCCTGCAATACAACCGCCACCAGCTACTGGGGGCCCTGCGGGCCGCCGGCTTCCAGCTGCGGGACCTGCGCCTGGAGCAGCACCACAGCACCCCCCTGGCCACCCCCGGCGGCCAAGCCGAAGCCGCGGTGTGGGCCCACCACCCCAGCCGGGTGGATGTGCACGGCATGGGGGCCTGCCCCAGCTGCGGCAGCCCGGCCCCGGCGGGGGAAGTGAACCTCTGGGGGCACTGCAGTTTCTGCCGCCGCAGCGCCCTGGCCAGCCAGGACACGCCCTAGGTAGCCAGCTCAGTAGCGCTCAGGCCGGGGTTTTTGCCAATCGGGTTGCCCCTGGCCAGATGGGGCCAGGTCCTGGGCGAGGCGCTGGGCCACCTGGTCCAAGCCCTGCCGATCCACCCGCCACAGCCGGTACAACCCCGCACTGGCGAGCAACCTGTGGGGCACCTGCTGCCAGGCGTCAGCACTGGCCGTGGCCCGATCGATCACCACCAGCACCGTGGCCCCAGGCTGCACGGGGCTGGGCGCCAGGCCCCGGCGGGTCTCCTTCGCCAGGCGGTCGTTGAGGTTGAGCAGGCCCACGGGCGTCGCCCCCTCGTAGAGCACCACCCGGCGGCTGTAGTAGTGCAGCGACGGCTTCATCACCCCCACCATCGCCACCGGTTCGCTGGCCTGGCGGTGCTGCACCACCG
>CAYFKI010000326.1:0-1556 GCA_964343525.1 uncultured Cyanobium sp. | reverse complement strand
CCACCGACATCGCCGACCAGATGGTCGGCACCTACGGCATGAGTGAAACCCTCGGCCCCCTGGCCTACGACAAACAGGGCGGCAGCCGCTTCCTCGGCGGTGGCAACAATCCCCGCCGGGTGGTGAGTGATGCCACGGCCCAGGCGATCGATAAAGAGGTGCGCGGCCTGGTCGACAACGCCCATGCCAAGGCCCTGGCGATCCTGCACCACAATCGCGGATTGCTGGAATCGATCTCCGAAAAAATCCTCGAAAAAGAAGTGATCGAAGGTGACGAGCTCAAGGAGCTGTTGGCCAGCAGCGTCCTGCCCGAGGGCGTGCACGCATGAACGCCAACGCTTCCCCAGCCAGGGCTCTCCAAGACCTCAGCTGCTTGCAGGCCTTACGGGGCAGCGACCTGCTCTCCTCGGCAGACCTGAGCACGGAGCAAACCCTGGCCCTGCTGCAACTGGCCGGAGAGCTCAAGCGCGGTGAGCGAAGGATTGATCTGGCGGGCAAGGTGCTGGGCCTGATCTTCACCAAGGCCTCCACCCGCACCCGGGTGAGCTTCTCGGTGGCCATGGCCCGGCTCGGCGGCCAAACGCTTGATCTCAATCCGCAGGTGACCCAGGTGGGGCGCGGCGAGCCGGTAGCGGATACGGCCCGGGTGCTCAGCCGCTACGTGGATGCCCTCGCCATTCGCACCTTCGCCCAAGAAGAGCTGGCCGACTACGCCCACTGGGCCTCGATCCCGGTGGTGAATGCCCTCACCGATCTGGAGCATCCCTGCCAGGCCCTGGCCGATTACCTCACCCTGGCCGAAGCCCATGGCGGTGACCCCGCCAACCTGGCCGGCCTCACCCTGGCCTATGTGGGAGACGGCAACAACGTGGCCCACTCGCTGATGCTCACGGGCGCCCTGCTGGGGGTGAACGTGCGCGTGGGTTGTCCCAAAGGATTTGAGCCCAGCTCCGCGGTGCTGCAGCAAGCCCAAACCATCGCCGCCAACCGCGGCTGCGCGGTGGAGGTGGTGCATGAGCCCCAGGCGGCCGCGTGGGGCGCCCATGCGCTCTACACCGACGTGTGGGCCTCCATGGGCCAGGAAGAAGAGCAAGCCGAAAGAGAGCGGGCCTTTGCCGGCTGGTGCCTGGATGAGGCCCTGGTGGCCGAAGCCGATCGTCAAGCGATCGTGCTGCACTGCCTGCCCGCCCACAGGGGCGAAGAAATCAGCGCTGGAGCCATGGAAGGGGCCAGCAGCCGGGTGTTTGACCAAGCCGAAAACCGCCTCCACGCCCAACAGGCCCTGCTGGCGGCCCTGCTCGGCGGGCTCTAACCCTGGACAACAGCCCCAGAAGACGGTACATCTGTATTAGCGATTTCCGTCCGCTTGTCCGACCTCCAAGCCCAGCCCCTCACCGAAGCCCAGCAGGAGCTCTACGACTGGCTGGCCACCTACATCGGCAACCATCGGCACAGCCCCTCCATTCGCCAAATGATGGAGGCCATGGGCCTGCGCTCGCCGGCGCCGATTCAAAGCCGGCTGCGGCACCTGCAGCAAAAGGGCTGGATCACCTGGC
>CAYFKI010000325.1:0-1571 GCA_964343525.1 uncultured Cyanobium sp. | reverse complement strand
TGTTTGTGCTCCTGCCGGAGTGGATGGCCGACCTGCGCCAGATGTCGCGCAATGTGCGCATCCAGGCCCACGGGGATGTGGACCAAGATCGCCTCTCGCTCACCCTGCGGCGCCGGCTGGCGGCCCGTCGGCGCCGGGAGCTGCGCCCGGGTGCTCCCAAGCCCGCATCTCCCCGCCCGATGCAGCAAGCGGCTCCTGTTGCGCCACGCCGATTGGCAGGTGTGGCCCGCGCTGCTTTGTTGGTGGGGGTGGGTGCTGGTCTGGTGTGGGGGGCCGGCCAGCTCAAGCTCGAAAGGGGCCCTGGCGGGCAGGTGAGCCTGCGGCCTGCGGTCTCCAGGGCTCCGGCTACGCGCCTGGCTGCCGCCGTGCCTGAGGGCAAGGTGCGGCTGAGCGCCGTGGGCCCCAGCTGGGTGGAGGTGCGCACCCTGGAAGGGCACACCATCTATGGCGCAATTCTCACCGGGCGGGTGGAGCTGCCCGTGGGCCCAGGCCTGAAGGTGCTGGCGGGGCGCCCTGATTTGGTGCGGATCTCCCAGGGCAGTCAGCCCCCGCGGCCGCTGGGCAGCATCGACCACGTGATGTGGCAAGCGATTGAGCCCTTAGCGCCAGCTGAGCCCCCAGCCCCGGCTCAGCCGTCACCCTGAAGGGCAGGATGGGCGTTCAACGCCCTTGCCGATGGCCCGTTTTCTGCTGGTGCTCAAACCCCGGGCGGCGATGCCGTCCAGTGCCCTGATCGAGGCACTGGCCCCCCTGCTGCAGGCGCTGCACGCGGAGGTGGATCACCACACCGCTGCCCACCTCAATGCGGTGCTGCGGTTGAAAGGGGAGCAGCAACAGATGCAGCTGTTTGCCGACGTGCAAAACAAGGCCGACGGCGTGGTGGTGGAGCTGGCGGTGATGAGCCGGGAAGCGATGGGCCTCGGCGCCCCCCAGACCCTGGCGGTGTTTGAGGAGCTGGTGAACCAGGCTGGGCGCCTGGTGGGGATGGATGTGGTGTTTCGCTCAGACCGCGACGGACCTTTGGCGCCCTAGCCCTTTGGCGCCATAGTGGGTACAGACGGGTCCGGGGCTTCGCCCTGGCCACATGAGGAAAGTGCGGTGCGCTGTTGGCCTGGGGCTTCCTGGGGCGATCGCAACTCCGCCGCTGTCCCGCAACTGTGATGGGGTTTCGCCCCTGAGTCAGAACACTCTCCGTCTGCTCCCCATCGATCTCGGCGCGGACCGAGAAGACCCCATGAAACGTTTGTTCAAGCCCCTGGTGGCGCTCACCATGGGCGTTGCCGTGCTGCTGGGCAGCCATCCCGCCCTGGCCCATGGAACGGCCGGCGGCGGTGTTCTCGGCGGCCTGGCCCATCCCCTCACCGGACTCGACCACCTGCTCATGCTGCTGGCGGTGGCCACGGCGGCCGCTTCCATCTCTGCCCAGTTGTTGGCGTGGGCGCTGGCCGGTGGGCTGGTTGGCGCCTTGCTGGGTGGCTCGCTGCTGAGTGATGCGGTTGGCAGCGCCGGGTTGTCCCTGGCCTCCGTGGAATGGCTGGCGGCCCTGGCGATTGCGGCGGTGGGCGGCCTCG
>CAYFKI010000324.1:0-1572 GCA_964343525.1 uncultured Cyanobium sp. | reverse complement strand
GCCCGCGAATCCCGCACCGCCGCAGCGAGCACGTCCAACACCTCAAACGTGGTGGCCAGGTCGATGCAGGCATCGGTCACGCTCTGGCCATAGGTGAGCTGGGAGCGATCGGCCTGAATGGGCTGGTTCCCTTCCACCAGGTGGCTCTCGAGCATCACACCCATCACATGGCCCGAGCCCTGGCGCAGCTGCTCCGCCACCTGCTGGGCCACCTCGCCTTGACGGCGGTAGTCCTTGTTGGAGTTGCCATGGCTGCAATCCACCATCAGCCGGGCGGGAAGACCCGCCTTGGCCAAGGAAGCCGCCGCCGCTTCCACCGCTTCTGCGTGGTAGTTGGTGCCGCCTTTGCCGCCCCGCAGCACCAAATGGCCATCGGGGTTGCCGGTGGTGGTCACGATCGCCGCCTGCCCCTCGCCATTGATGCCAAGGAAATGGTGGGGCCGCGCGGCCGCCTCCATGGCGTTGATGGCGGTGATGGCACTGCCATCGGTGCCGTTCTTGAAGCCGATCGGCATCGACAGGCCTGAAGCCATTTCCCGGTGGGTTTGGCTCTCGGTGGTGCGGGCGCCGATGGCGGTCCAGCTGATCAGATCGGCGATGTATTGGGGCACCACCGGATCGAGCAGCTCGGTGGCCGCCGGCAGCCCCATCTCCGCCAGGTGCAGCAGCAGCCCCCGGGCCAGGCGCAGGCCGGTGTTGATGTCGTAGCTGCCATCGAGGTGGGGGTCGTTGATCAACCCCTTCCAGCCCACGGTGGTGCGGGGTTTTTCGAAATACACGCGCATCACCACTTCCAGGGCGTCCTGGTGCTGGTGGTGAGCCCGGGCGATCGCGGTGGCGTACTCCTTGGCCGCCTCCACGTCGTGCACGGAGCAGGGGCCCACGATCACCAGCAGGCGCCCATCGCGGCCGTGCAGGATCGCCTGAATCCGCTGGCGGGCCTGCTGCACCGTGGCCGCGGAGCGGGCGCTGATCGGCAGTTCGCGGTGCAGGAGCGCCGGCGGCACCAAGGGCCGGGTTTCCACCACGTGCAGGTCCGAAGTGGTGGGATTCATGGCCGGGGCTGGGGCAGCTGCCGCGCAACAGGGCTCCAGCCTAGACAGCAGCGGCCACCGGGCTCCTCAGGCCTTTTTGCAGCGGATCACACCAAAGCCCGGCAGGGCGACCAAGAACAATGGGTCCCATTCGTGTTCTGCGGGTCCGCACCTGCCGCCTTCGCCCATGTCTGCAGCCGCTTTTCTCACCAGCTACCGCCAGGCGGCCCTGGAGCGGGAGGCCCTGGGGGTGCCCGCCCTCGCCCTGAACGCTGGCCAGACCCAGGCCCTCACGGAGCTGCTGGAGCAGCCCCCCGCCGGCGAAGAAGCCTTCCTGCTGCACCTGCTGAGTGAGCGCATCCCCCCCGGCGTGGATGAGGCGGCCTACGTGAAAGCCGGCTGGCTGGCTGGCGTGGCCAAGGGCAGCACCGCCAGCCCCCTGGTGAGCCCGGTGGAAGCGGTGAAACTGCTGGCCACCATGATTGGCGGCTACAACGTGGGCGCCCTGATCGAGCTGCTCTCGAGCCCCGATCCCGCC
>CAYFKI010000323.1:0-1573 GCA_964343525.1 uncultured Cyanobium sp. | reverse complement strand
GCCATCGTCCCCAGACCGGTTTTCAGGGGGCCGGCGGTGGTCTCAACCGCGGCTCTGCCCGTCCCAGCGGTGGCTGGAGCAACAAGCTCGGCTCCGACAACGCCCGGCCCAGCCTTGATCGGCCGGTGGCCCAGCGGGATGGCAATCGCAACCTCAACCGGGATGGCAACCGCGATCTGAATCGCAATGTCAACCGTGACATCAATCGCGATGTGAACCGTGATGTCAACCGCAACATCAGTCGCGACATCAACCGCGACTGGAACCGCAAGGTGAACATCAATGATGTGAACCTGTATCCCGGTTGGGCCCGCCCGGGCTGGGGCCTGGCCCGGCCCTGGAACTACGGCTGGTACGGCGGTTGGAACACCCCGAGCTGGGGCTGGTGGGGGGCGCGTGCAGCGGCCTGGGGCATCGGCAGCCTGGCCACCGCGGCGATCATCAACGACGCCGTCAATGACGCCATCGACGATCACGTCAGCTACATCGTGGTGCCCAACAGCGACTATCAGTTGCTCTATGGCACCGTGGCGCCTGTGGGCGGCAGTTCGGTGAGCTTCGACGTGACCGCCAATGGCAGCACCTACCAGCTCACGGCGGATTGCAACGCCGGCACCCTGAACGGTCGTGATCCCGGCGCTCCCGCCGAGGCGGAGCTGCTCAACGCCGCCTGTCAGGTGGCCTACGGCTCCACCTGATCGCCACCAAGGGGGCTGAAGGTTTGGCCCGCCGGCATCCCGGCGGGCTTTTTGATGGGCTACCGGGATCCAGCAAGGCTTGTGCCATTCGGCTGAAAAGCCCTCCTGATCAGGCTTTTCAGCGGCCAGACACCTCATCTCCGGGCAGGCTGTGCCCACACGGAGCGGCGTTTCTCAGATGGTGATCGTGCGGCGAGGCCGGCAGCTGCTCGGAGGGCTCGGCCTGATGGCGGTTGTCTCTGGTAGCGGTATTTGTATCGGCCTCTGCATCGGCGTCAGCCCTGTGGCGGCGCAGAGCGAGCCGCCATCGGCCCATCAGGCTGCACCGGATGCGCCACAGCCCGATCCCTGGGCCGGCACCGTTGAGCTTTACGGCTTCGTGCCGTGGGTGCAGACCACATCCACCGTGCGGGGGTTCGAGGCAGAGACGGATCTCGGGCCTGGGCAGATCCTCAACCTGTTGCAGTTCGCCGCCAGCGCCCGGGCCAGTGTCGAGCGCGAACGGCTCGGTCTTCTCGTGGATCTGGCTTACAACCGCGTCGGCGCCGAGCAGGCGCGCAGCACTCAGCAGGGTGCGTTCACCGGTCGCAGTGATGTCACCTCCGCCAGTGGCGTCTACGACGTTGCCCTGCGCTACCGCTTCGGACAACGCGAGGCAGCCCTGGGCAAGCCCGGGGACTGGTCGCTGATCCCCTATGCCGGTGTCCGTGTTCTGCAGGCTCGCCTTGATGTGGAGGCGGAAGTGAGGGGCAACGGCTCCCTGGGCTTGCAGTACCGCAATGAGGGCACCTTGCAGCGCACCTGGGCCCAACCCCTGCTTGGCACCCAGGCCTCGTTGTTCCTCTCCCCCCAACTGCGCCTGTTTGCCCGCGGCG
>CAYFKI010000322.1:0-1587 GCA_964343525.1 uncultured Cyanobium sp. | reverse complement strand
CCCGGCCGTGGCGACGGATCACCCGGCACTTGTCGCACATTTTCTTGACTGAGGCACGCACCTTCATGGGCGTTGTGCTCTCCGAATTTGCAAACGAGCAACCTACCACATGGGTCAACAGCTGCCCTTGCAGGGGCTCAGGCGAGCAGCTGCTCGATCCGGGCTGTGATCGCTTCCACGGTGCCCGCCGCTTCCACTGATTGCAGCAGTCCTTGGGCGCGGTAGTGGCTGATCAGGGGGGCGGTCTGTTCGCGATAGACCGTGAGCCGGTGGCGAATCACCGTTTCGTTGTCATCGGCGCGCCCCCGACCCAGCAGCCGTTGCGTCAGCAGGTCGTCGTCGAGCTCCATCAGCACCACCAGCTCGATCTGCTGGCCGAGCTCTTCGAGCAGCTCTCCCAGGGCCTGGGCCTGGCTCAGGTTGCGAGGGAAGCCATCGAGCAGCCAGCCCACTGCTCCCGCGCTGCCACCTGCTGTGGCCTGCTGCTCCAGGCGGCTGCGCACGATCGCCAGCACCAGGGCATCACTCACCAGCTCACCGCGGGCCATCACGGCTTCCGCCTCTTGGCCCAGGGGGCTGCCGGCCTGCACTTCCGCGCGCAGCAGGTCCCCGGTGGAGAGGTGCAGCAGGTTGTGGCGGGCTGCCAGTTGTTGGGCTTGGGTGCCCTTGCCGGCCCCCGGAGGGCCGAGGAACAGGAGGCGTTGTTTCATGGCGGAAGGCTCGAGAAAGGGAGAAACGCGCGGCAAGAAGGTTCGCGCTGAAAAGCGTTCGGGGGTGGCCTACTGGCGCACCATGCCCTCGTAGCGCTGGGAGATCACGTAGGTCTGCACCTGCTTGGCCGTGTCGATCGCCACCCCCACCAGGATCAGCAGCGAGGTGGCCCCCAGGCCCTGGAAGGTGCGCACCTGGGTGGCCCCCTCCACGGCTGAGGGGATGATCGCCACTGCGCCAAGGAAAACGCCCCCGAGCAGGGTGAGGCGATTTTGAACGCCGCCCAGGTAGGTGGCGGTGGCCGATCCCGGTCTCACCCCGGGGATGGCCACCCCACTGCGTTTGAGGTTGGTGGCGATGTCGAGGGGATTAACCGTGAGTGAGGCGTAGAAAAAGCCGAAGCCGCAGATCAGGGCGAAAAACACCAGGGCATAGAGCCAGGGGGTGCTGCTGTTGGGGTTGAGGTAGCCCGCCACCTGGATCAGCCAGGGATTGCGGGTGAAGTTGGCCACCGTGAGCGGCAGGAACACCACGGCCGAGGCAAAGATGATCGGCATCACGCCCCCGGCATTGAGCTTCAGGGGCAGGTAGCTCTGGCGCGCGGAGAGCAGGTTGGCGCCACCCACCTGGCGTTTGGCACTCACGATCGGAATGCGCCGGTTGCCCTCCTGCACAAAGATGATCCCCACGATCGTCAGCAGGAACACCACCACCAGCACAACAATCCCGCCCACGGTGCTGCGGTCTCCGCTTTGGGCCAATTCCATGGTGGAACCGAGCGCCTTGGGCAGGGTGGCCACGATGTTCACAAAGATCACCAGGGAGGCCCCTTGGCCAATACCCCGCTCCGTGATCACCTCACTGATCCACATCACC
>CAYFKI010000321.1:0-1592 GCA_964343525.1 uncultured Cyanobium sp. | reverse complement strand
GAACAACCGCTCCTGATCGGAGAGCGGCGAGTTAGCAGTGCCGGGGACCGACAGGGCCCGCCTGGGGAACACAACCTGCACCAGCGGGTCGCGGGCAAAGAAGGCGCGATAGAAGTTGCGCAGGTTGCGGGCCGGATCGAGCTGGCTGGCGTTCTGGTGCAGCAGGGTGGAGGTCCAGCCGGTGGCACCGCAGTCGCGGCAGTGCACCACCGGCAGGTGGTGATCGCCGTCGTTGCTGTCGAGATCGTCGGAGTGGAGCAGTTCGGGCACGGGGGCCACGGTGGCCACCATGCGCTTGAGCTCCCGCAGCCAGAGCTGCACGCGCAGCTGCACCCAGCTCTGGCCGGTGGGGCCGCGGGCATGGGCCATCAGGGCGAGCAGCGAATCGAGCAGCAGCACGCGGAACCGCAGGGGGTAGCGGCCATCGATGCCGAGCTGGCGGGCGAAGCGCTCCAGCAACTCCTCGAGGGAGCAGAGCGTGTGGGCCTGGCGCACCAGGTTCTGCACCGCGGGTAGGCGCCCCAGCTGACGGCCCAGCTCGATCCGCCAGGGCAGCTCACTGGGATCACCACTGGTGGGTAGGGGCAGCTCACTGCCGAACCAGAGCGGCACCTGGGCAGCCAGGTAGGCGTTAGAGGCGCCATAGGTGGCGGGATCCAACAGGGCCTCCTGATCCAGGCTGGGGGGAGGGATCAGCAACAACCCCTGCTCCGGATCGGCGTAGGCCGTGTCCTCGAAGAATTGCGCCGGGGTGAGGCGGTCTTCCTGGATCAGGCTGCTGCGATCAAAGCCACTCCCGAAGATCTGGCCGGCGTAGTGGAGCATCTCCGCCTGGGAACCGGCGTCGCCCAGGGTGGCGGAGGTGCCAACGCAGATCAGGTCCTCGCCGGGGCAGTGCAGGCGATCGCGCAGACGGCGGATTAGACAGGCCAGGTCGGTGCCCTGGGCGCCATCGAAGGTGTGGAACTCATCCACCACCAGATAGCGCAGGACTCCGGCACTGTTGTTGGCCCAGAGCCCCTGCACGTGCGGCTGGAGCAGCAGGTAGTCGAGCTGCTTGTAGTTGGTGAGCAGGAGATCGGGCGGGGCCTTGTGGAGGGTGTCGCGATCGGTGATCACCTGCTCCGGGCCCATGGCGATGGCGCTCTGCTCCTCCTGATCGCCGATGTAGAGCCCGGCGCGCAGACCTGAGAGGGCCGGAATGGTGTGGATGAGCCGGGCGATGCGCTTGGCCTGGTCGGTGGCCAGGGCATTCATCGGATAGATGAGGATCACCTTCACGCCCCGCTGGCCGGCTTGCTGGGCGATGCGGCAGTGATCCAGGCAGGGATAGAGAAAGGCCTCGGTTTTGCCCGAGCCGGTGCCCGTGGCCACCAGGGTGTTCTGGGGCGAGCCGGCGCTGAGCCGCTGAAAGGCCAGCTCCTGGTGCCGCCAGGGCGGGAAGGGCAGTTGAAGCTCGGGGAACCAGTCGGAGCGCCGACCCTGGTGAAACGGCAGAGCAATGGAGACGTAGGGCCCCTTGATCAGCCGCTGCCGGTCGGCCAGAAAACGATCGATCAGCTTGGAGAAGCCTGGCGTGGTGGGGTGGAAGG
>CAYFKI010000320.1:0-1616 GCA_964343525.1 uncultured Cyanobium sp. | reverse complement strand
ACCCCAAGCCCTTGCCGATGCGGCTTGATCGCTGGCTGGTGGCCCAGCGGCCTGAGCAGAGCCGGGCCAGGATCCAGAAGTTCATCGATGCCGGCTATGTGCGGGTGAATGGGGTCACGGGCCGTGCCAAGACCCCCCTTCGCTCTGGCGATGAGGTGCAGCTGTGGATGCCGCCACCGGAGCCCCTGCCCTACCTCCAGGCCCAGGCCATGGCCCTGGATGTGTTGTTTGAAGACCAGCACCTGATCGTGCTCAACAAGCCAGCCGGCCTCACGGTGCACCCGGCCCCCGGCAACAAGGACGGCACCTTGGTGAATGGGCTCTTGCACCACTGCCCCGATCTACCGGGCATCGGCGGAGAGATGCGCCCGGGGATCGTGCACCGCCTCGACAAAGACACCACCGGTTGCATCGTGGTGGCGAAAAGCCAGGAGGCCCTGGTGAAGCTGCAGGTGCAGATCCAGAAGCGCATTGCATCGCGGCAATACCTGGCCGTGGTCCATGGGGCCCCCAAGGCCGATGAGGGCACGGTGATCGGCGCCATTGGTCGCCACCCCAGCGATCGCAAGAAGTACGCGGTGGTGAATGAGGGCGGCCGCCATGCCTGCACCCACTGGAAGCTGATGGAACGGCTTGGGGATTACTCCCTGCTGCGGTTCAAGCTCGACACCGGTCGCACCCACCAGATCCGGGTGCATTGCGCCCATCTGGGCCATCCGATCGTGGGCGATGTCACCTACAGCCGCTGCCGCAAATTGCCGATCGACCTGGCCGGCCAGGCCTTGCATGCCGTGCAACTGGGGTTGAACCACCCGATCAGTGGCGAGCGTTTGGTGTTTGAGGCGCCGTTGCCCGAGCCGTTTGAGCGCCTGCTCATGGTGCTGCGGGCCCGGTTGCCGTAGGCAGCCGGGGACAGGCCTCCACCAGGGTGCGGGTGATGGCGGCCTGGGGATCGCTGAGTAAGCGGGCGCCGGGTCCCTCTTCCACGATCTTGCCCCCCTCCAGCACGATCACCCGGTGGCAGAAGCCACTGGCGACAGCCAGGTCGTGGGTCACAAACAGCATCCCCAGACCTAGCTGCTCCTGCAGCTGCCGCAACAGGGCCAGCACATCCGCCTGCACTTCGGCATCGAGCATGCTCACGCTCTCATCGCAGAGCAGCACCTGGGGCTCCAGGATCAGGGCCCGGGCGATCGCCACCCGCTGCTGTTGGCCCCCCGAGAGCTGGCGGGGAAGGCGCCCTTCAAAGGCTTCCGGTGGCTCTAGGCCCACGGCGCTGAGCCATTGGCGGGCTTTCTCGCGGGCCTGGGCACGGCTCGCCAGCCCATGGATCAGCAGCGGATCGGCGATGGCATCGCCCACCCGCATCTGCGGATTGAGGCAGGCGAGTGGGTCTTGAAACACCATCTGGATGCGGCGGCGGGCGTGCCTGAGCGCCCTGCCGTGCAGTTGACGTAGGTCGCTGCCCTGGAGCCGTACGGCCCCTCCGCGGACGGGCGCCAGGCCCATCAATGCCCGGCACAGGGTGCTTTTGCCGCAGCCGGAGGCGCCCACCAGGCCAATGGTTTCGCCCTGGTGCAGGCGCAGGCTCACCCCGTCCACGGCCTGTAGCCAGC
>CAYFKI010000319.1:0-1621 GCA_964343525.1 uncultured Cyanobium sp. | reverse complement strand
TGCCCTGGGACCACCTCGAGGGACCCCTGCCCAAAACCACCCTGCTCAAACACCAGGCAGAAGCCTTGGCATGAGCGTCATTCAACCCAGGGCTTGCCCGATCAGGCCTAATCAAAAACAGCCGTGCGACCGCCGTACACCATCACCTGACGCTTGAGGTGGAGGCGCACGGCCCGGGCCAGGGCCAGACGCTCCGTGTCGCGTCCTTTGCGAATCAGATCGTCCACCTCATCGCGGTGGCCCACCGGCACCGTTTCCTGGGCAATGATCGGCCCGCCATCGAGCTCCTCGGTCACGTAGTGGGCGGTGGCACCAATCAGCTTTACGCCCCGATCCCAGGCCCGGTGGTAGGGCTTGGCCCCGGTGAAGGCCGGCAAAAAGGAATGGTGAATGTTGATCACCCGATGGAAAGCATCCGGGGGATCAAAGGCCGCCAGAAAGCTCGGCGTGAGCACCTGCATGTACTTGGCCAGCACCACCAGCTCGATCTTGTGCTCGGCCAACAGGGCTAAATGGCGGGCCTCGGCCTCCTGTTTGGTGGCGGCATCCACGGGCACATGCTCAAAGTGGGCGCCGAATTCCTGGGCAATCTCCCCCAGGTCCGGATGGTTGGAGATCACCAGGGGCACCTCCATCGGCAACTCGCCGGTGCGCTTGCGCCAGAGCAGATCCAGCAGGCAGTGGTCCTGCTTGCTCACGAAAATCGCCACGGGAGGGCGGTAGTCCGAGAAGTTGACCTTGTACTGACCCTTCAAACGCTGGGCCAAGGCCTGGGCCGTGGGGCAAATCGCCTCCCGCGGCAATCCGAAACCCTCGAGCTCCCACTCAATCCGGCTCAGAAACAGCCCGGCCCCCTGGTCGCTGTGGTGGTCGGCGTGCACGATGTTGCCGCCATTGGATGCCACCCAGCCCGAGAGCTCCCGCACCAACCCCGGCTGATCGGGGCAGATCATCTGCAGGATTGCCGTGGGGGCGCTCATCGAAACCGGAAAAGCCAGCCACAGCATCGCGCAACGGCCCCATCCGCAAATTGCAAGGGGCAACAGCTGCGCCTGAAAGGGCCGGAAGGCGGATAAAGTCTCGCCACGACCTGAGTTTGTGGGGACTTCCGATGGCTTCTGCGCTGATCGCTGCGCTCACCCAGCAGCTGCGCCGGCTGGCCCTGATCGTGTTGGCCGGTGTGCTGGGCCTGGGCCTGGCCACCTGTGATGCCGCAGACGCGCGCCAAGCCACCAGCATCAGCCCGGCTGACATGGCCGCCATTGAACGCCAGGCCGAAGGCTTCCTCGCTGCCCGCGACCGCCTGCCCGAGCTGGCTGAACTGGTGAATGAGCGCAACTGGGTGTTCACCGCCAACCTGATCCACGGCCCCATGCAGGAAGTGGGCCGGGAGATGAGCTACATCAACCAGCGCCTGCTGCCCGCCGATCGCCCGGAAGCCGAACAACGGGCCCAAAAACTGAAAACCGCCCTCGCCCAGCTCGATGAAGCGGCCCGGCTGCAGGATGGCGACAAACTGCGCAAGGCCTACATCCAGGTGGCCAGCGGCTTCGGTCTCTACGCCCAGGTGCTGCCCGCCGAAGTGCAGGCTGATCTGAAACAGGCCTGATCGGGCTTGGAT
>CAYFKI010000318.1:0-1623 GCA_964343525.1 uncultured Cyanobium sp. | reverse complement strand
GCGGCGGCACAGTCCTTGGCGATGCGTGCCAGGGGATGGAATTGGCGCCCGATCGTGAGATCCACCACCGCTTCGGTGGCGGTGTTGAGCAGTTCCAGCACCAGCACGGCCGCCACCGTGAGCACCAACAGGGCCAACCGTTCGGCGCTTAGACCGAGCCACAACCCCAGGCCAAACACCACCAGGCCGGTGAACACATGGATGCGGAAATTGCGCTGGCTGGCAAAGCCGTAGGCCAATCCCTGGGCTGCGTAGCGGAAGCTGGCCGGCAGATCGCCCGCCACTTTCCAGGCCCCCACCCGTAGGCGCCGGCCGCGGCGATGGCTCACCACTTGGCCGGGCTCATGCCCAAGACCATGCTCATGCCCAAGACCGTGCTCGTGGCCGTCATGGTCTGCCCCGGGGTTGACGCTGTGCAAGGGGGGAGCGGGCTGCGAGGGGTGGGGGTGGAGATCTCCGTGGCGAGCACCTTAACGCTGGTCGTTACCTCAAGCTGGCGCCTGGAGCAGCCGCTCCTGGCGGGCCAACATGGCGGCCAGGCTGGCTTCGTCGGGGTGGTCCCAGCCGAGCAGGTGCAGCAGGCCGTGGCTGGCCAGGAATTGCAATTCCTCCACCAGGCTGTGGCCATGCTCCGGCGCCTGGCGTGCCGCCGTCTCGAGCGAGATCACGATGTCGCCCAATTCCAGCTCGCCCAGCCCGGCCAGTTCGGCAGGCAGGGGCACGGGGCCATCCTCCTGGGCGGCAAAGGCCAGCACATCGGTGGGACCAGCGATCTGGCGCCATTGCTGGTTGAGCTCGGCGATCTCGGCGTCGTCCACCAGGCTCAGCCCGAGGCAATAGGTGGCGGCTTGTAGGGGGCTGGGAAGCTCGGCTTGCAGTTGCGCAAGCCAGCCCGCCAGCAGCTGCGTCCAGGCAGCGTCGCCAGCCTGGGGATCGCCGAATCCATCGGCCGCAGCCACCAGCTCTGGTGCCAGCTCATCGCTGATCTGTAGGGCCAGATCCAGCGCGATGGTGGCGAGCGAGATGGTGGGCTCAAGGGGCTGCATCAGGCGCCGAGCAAGGGGCCAATCAATTGAATCTTCAAGGCAGCGTGGGTCGTCCCAGCCAGGCGATCAGCACCAAAAAACCCGTGAGCCCCAGGGCCGTGAGCCCGAAGTGAAACAGGCTCTGGCGACCCTTGCGCACCATGTTGCGCATCGCCAGTTTCACAAAGCTGTCGGAGCCCGTCATGCGTTGTCTCCGCTGGCCACCATGTCCACCCCCTGGTGCAGCAGGGATTGGATGAAGGGATCCAGGTCGCCATCCATCACACCCTGCACATCGGTGGTTTCGTGGCTGGTGCGCAGGTCTTTGACCATCTGGTACGGGTGGAACACGTAGTTGCGGATCTGGTTGCCCCAGGCCGCTTCCACCTTGTTCACGTTCTGACCGCCGGCGCCGCCGGAGCGGGAGGTCGTCACTTCTAAGTCTTTTTCCGGGATGTCGAGCTTCACCTCTTCTTCCAGCTTGGGCATCACCTCAATGCCGGCAAAGCTGGTCTGACGTTTGTCGTTGGCGTTGAAGGGGGAGATGCGCACCAGCCGGTGGGTGCCCTTTTCGTTGCGCAGGTAGCCGTAGGCGTAG
>CAYFKI010000317.1:0-1671 GCA_964343525.1 uncultured Cyanobium sp. | reverse complement strand
TTGCGCTCCAGCCGCACCTCCAGCAGCGGTTCGATCACCACCAGCTCGGGCCTGGGATTGGGCACCACCCCCAGGGCATCGCCCTGCTGCACCGCCTCCACCCTGGGCGCCACCACACACACCGCCACCGGTTCCGCTTCGCGGCCGGTGGCCTTGGCGGCCTGCACCAGCGAAGACGCCAACACCAGGGATAACGCCAGGAAGCGCCGCATCAGCAGCAAGCCCCGCCCTGGGAGTTAGAGCCCGCCGCACTGCCAGGGCCGGCAGCCCCATCAAACGGCAGGCTGCCGCCACAGCCCGGGAACAACCCGTAGTGGCGGGTGTCATCACCGATGAAGGAGAGGTGGGGTGCCAAACGGCTCTCGCGCAGCATGCGGTAGGTGTTGCCGCACACGGGAAACACCCGACCGGTTTCGATCACGTGGTGCTTGTCAAAAGGCAACCCATGGGGATAGCCCGGAATGGTGCCCCGATAGATCACCGCCTGGCCGTGGTCTTCACAGGCATCCTCGAGCCCATCGATGTGAAACAACCGGTAGGTGGCGGAAAAGAACTGCAAATCGCCAGTTTTGGCCGCCAGTTCGGGGTCGGTGATCGCCAAGGGCCGATCGGTAACCAGCCGCGGATCGATGAAGCCCGCCTGGCGGGCCAGGCGGAGAAAGTCGTTCCAATAGAGGGCGCCACTGAGGCATTCGCCATAGAGCACCGGATCGCTCTTGAGGGCCTCAGGCACCCGCCGATCGGCATAGACATCAGCGAAATAAAACTCCCCACCCGGCTTGAGCAGCCGCCGCACCCCGCGCAACACCGCCAGCTTGTCGGTGGAGAGATTCACCACACAGTTGGAGATCACCACATCGAAGCTGCCCGGCTCCAGGGGCAAAGCCTCCAGCTGCTCGATCGTGCCCTCGAGAAAGCGCACGTTGGCGTAGCCGAATTGCTCGGCATGGAAGCTGCGGTAGGCCTCCGCCACCGCCAGCTGCTCGGGAGTCATGTCGACCCCGATCACCTCGCCAGCCGCTCCCACCAGCTGGGCCAGGAGGTAGGCATCACGGCCGCTACCGCTTCCGAGATCCAGCACCCGGGCCCCCTCCAACAGAGGCGGTGCCACCAGGCCGCAGCCGTAATAGCGCGAGAGCACCTCCGGATGGATGCGGGCCAGCAAGGGCTTGAGCGCCTCCGGCACGCTGCTCGCATCGCAGCAGGCACTGGTGCGCAGATCCTCACTGCTGGAGAGGGTGGATCCGTAGTAGGTGCGAACGGCGGACTGCATGACGGACCAGGAGGAAACGATCAGGACGGCACCAACGCCGCTTCGGGGCTGAGGGCCCCGCCGCAGCTGGAGCCACTGCCTGCTGTACAGCCATAGCAATGCTCCGCCACGGCGATGGGTTCACCAGCCGGATCCAGGCTGAGCAGATCGCGCAGGTGCTTGGGCGTAGAAGCCGTCGGCATGCCCAGTTGCTGGTTGAAATCGCAATCAAACAACTGGCCTTGCCAATCCACGCTGATCAGCTGACGGCACATCACCGCCTCCAGATTGGCCGGCTGGTGCTGGGCCCGCAACAGCGCTTGATAGGGCTCTAATTCACCCT
The DNA here is from genome assembly GCA_964343525.1 of uncultured Cyanobium sp. Taxonomy (GTDB): domain Bacteria; phylum Cyanobacteriota; class Cyanobacteriia; order PCC-6307; family Cyanobiaceae; genus Cyanobium_A. The sequence continues at coordinate 76 of CAYFKI010000317.1, read as the reverse complement.
GGGCCTGCAGCACGGCAGCAAAGCGCTGGATCGGCATGTTGGCCAGGGCATAGAGCTGGTTGAACACCACGCCAAA
>CAYFKI010000316.1:0-1687 GCA_964343525.1 uncultured Cyanobium sp. | reverse complement strand
CCAACAACCGCAGGGGCGCAAACTCAGGCGGCGACGGCCTCGGTGCTGCCGGCGCGCTGACGGCGGGTGAGGAAGCCAAACAGCACCTTGCCGATGGCGGCCACCAAATTGCCTTCCAGCTCCTGGAACATGGTCATGTTGAGGTGGAAAGCCTGGTTGGCCTCCTCCACGATCCGATCCGCCATGGCCTGGTCAATCGGCAGGCTGTCGAGCACGGCCCGGTAGTTGGTTTTGAAGCCCTTTTCGTCAGGAATGCTGTCGAACTCGTAGAAGCGCAGGCCGTCGTGCTCGCCCAGGTTCATCGCCTTCTGGGCAATGTTCTTGAGGATCTGACCACCGGACAGATCGCCGATGTAGCGGGTGTAGTGGTGGCCCACCAGCAACTCGGGAGCTTCCGCGGCCACCTGGTGGATGCGCGCCACGTACTGCTGGGCACCCGGGGTGGGCTGGATGTTGCTCCGCCAATCAGCCCCGAAATAGAAGGCCAAATCCTGCTCCAGGCTTTCGCGGCGGTTGAGCTCGGGGAAACCCACAGGTCCCACCACGGGATGGCCCTGCTCGCGCAACTTGCCGATTTCCTCCTCCATCGCCGAATACACGAAAAAGAGGTCGGCCACCAGGGTGCGGTAGCTCACCTTGTCGACCACGCCCTTGAGGAAGCAGCTCACAAAGCCGGTGTTCTCCGCCATCGTGTGGGCCTTCTTGGTGCCTTCACGGAGTTGGGAAGCCAGGGCAACAGACATCGCGGGCAGGGGGCGTTGGGAGCAGCTGCTAAGCAGAGGAATCAAGGTAGGCGCTGGCTTTGCTCCGCTGGCGCCAAGGTTGCGAAGGGTTACGCAGCCGAGCACGCAGCTTGAGGTCGGCAAGGAGACCAGCAAACAGGTCAGCTCGCTAACCTTAAAAAAGCTGTTGAGCCCGAGATGGCGGTTCACGTGGGTGCGCAGGATGCCAAGGCCCATCTGGCTTCCCTGTTGGATCGGGTGGAGCACGGGGAAAGCCTGGTGATCACCCGCCGCAACAAGGCCATCGCCGAACTCAGGCCGATCAAGCCACCCTTGCCGAGCCAGCCCAGGCCCCTGGGTCTGGCCAGCGATGCAGGCACGCCGATTCCCAAGGCTTTTTTCGAGCCCCTGCCCGCGGAGCTGCAACAGGCTTTTGAAGGACACAGCGCATGAGTGCAGGGCTCCTTCTGGACACCTGCACGTTTTTGTGGATGGTGCGCACCCCCGATGAACTCTCCGAACTAGCCCGCGCTGCCGTCATCGACCCCAGCCGTCCCTTGTTTTTGAGTGCAGTGAGCCACTGGGAAATCGTGGTCAAAAGCCAGCTCGGCCGTCTGGCTTTACCGGGTGATCCCAGCAGCTATGTGCGCACAGAGCGGGTCAGGCATGGGATTGAACCCCTCAGCCTGGAAGAGGGTGCCATCGATCACCTGATCAAGCTGCCCGAGCTGCACCGCGACCCCTTCGATCGGATGTTGGTCTGTCAGGCGATTGAACATGGGTTGGCGATCGTTACCCCCGATGCCGCAATTCAGCGTTACCCCGTGAGGGTGTTGTGGTGAGCCAACGCCGTCAAGCCGCCGTCTGGTGATCGTCGGCCCGATCCCCGGGGAACAGCTCGAACAGCTCGCGGCACAGAGCCTGCAGGGCCTGGGTCACCGCCGGGTGGGGCTGGTGGGTACCTG
>CAYFKI010000315.1:0-1710 GCA_964343525.1 uncultured Cyanobium sp. | reverse complement strand
AAATATATTTCAAGCACGCAATATTGAAGGCTTTATCAGAAGCAAATCCCAAGGTGCCGGCAGCCAGCAGAATGCTTCAAGAATCGAGCCGAGTGACGAGAGCGTGAGCGCAGCAGGCGCCTTCGATCCGCAGGTCCACCAGCCTGCCCACCCACCCCTGGCGCGCCTCGGGATGCAGGCCCTCGGTGCCTTGTTGGCCGTGGTGTTGCCGGCGATGGTGGCCGCGGTGCTGTTGGTGGTGTGCCTGGTGGCTGGGGGAGAGCGGGTCCAGGCCGCCATGAACGCCACCGTGAACGCCACCGTGAGCGCCCCAGCACCGGCATCCCAGCCGGGGGAGTCGGCCCCAGCCAAGGCAGGGGCCAATCCCCTGGAGAAGCTGCGGCCGCTGCTCAAACCCAGCGCCCCATCAGGGCTGCTGCAGGAAGTGGCCGCACCGATCGCCGTGCAGCAACTGCAAGAAGCGCTGGCCGACCGCCAACCGCGGGTCACGATCGAGGTCCCCGTCGACGGGGCCAACCTGCCCAGTGGCAACTGGACCCTCAAGCTCAACGTGCAGGACTGGCCTCTGCACGATGGCGGTGCTTTGGGGATCGGGCCCCATGTGGTGGTTCAGATCGATGACCAGGCGCCAGTTCGCCTGAGCGAACACCGGTCAGCAGCCAAGGGCGAGGCCGTGCAGATCAGCCTGCCCCCCCTGGCCCCAGGCAGCCACCGCATCACGGCCTATGCCGCCACCCCCTGGGGCGAAGCGGCCCGAACCCCAGGGGCCGTCAGCCAAATCCGCGTGCATCGGGTGGCCGCCAACCCCCTCACCCTGCCGGAGGCGGGCAGTCCCCAGGTGTTGGGCGTCAGCCCGCTAGGGAGCGTGGGCGGAGAGCCGGTGCTGCTGGATTGGTTGCTGTTGGATGCCCCTCTGCAGCACCTGCGCGACAACGACGGCAGCTGGCGACTGCGTATCGCGGTCAATGACGAGCATTTCGTGGTGGATCAAAACGTGCCGCTCTGGCTCAAGGGCTGGAAAACAGGCAGCAACAGCCTCCAGCTTGAGCTGGTGGATGGGCGAGGCAAACCACTCAACCCGCCCTTCAACAGCCTGGTGTCTGAAGTGGTGCTCAAACCCTCCAGCAACCAACCCCGCTGGCAACAGGGACGGCTCAGCCCAGCTGAACTGGCCACCTTGCTTGGGCAAACGCCGCCCCCCGCACAACCCATCAGCGCCCCTACGGCCAAGCCACCTTCAGCCAAACCCCCAACTGCCCCGGCGGCTGGCTCCACAGCTGCCCGGCCTCAGCCGTTGGCGCAGCAACCAATTAATCCAAATCCTGTAGCCCTGAAGCCTGAGGCACCGGCGCCCAAGGCCCCAGCGGCTGAGGCCCAAACACCAGCGCCCACTGAGCCCAGACCAGCACAGCCAGCGCATCCGCCAGCCAATCCCGCCCCTGAGCCGTCTTCCGCGGAGACCCCTGCAGCCGACCTATCTGAAACTGGCTTGTCTGACACCGATGCGCCCGCAGCCGATCAATCGGCAGAGGAACTATCTACAGAGGATCAATTTGCCGCAGTTGAGCAGCCTCTTCCGGAGCAGCCGCTTGCTGAGCAGCCAGATGTTGATCAGTCCCTAGAAAACCGTCTTCTTGAAACAGAGCCTGCAGACGAACAGGTGCTCGATCAAGGGCCTGCGACCCCTCCTTCAGACACCGCCTCTTCAGA
>CAYFKI010000314.1:0-1727 GCA_964343525.1 uncultured Cyanobium sp. | reverse complement strand
GCCGGCAACCGATCCAAACCCATTGGCTCAAGGGGGGCCAACGCAGCGAGGCCTATCGGTTGATTCGCGACCAGGTAGCCCTGGGCCAACGGGCCTATGTGGTGCTCCCCCTGGTGGAAGATTCCGAAACCCTGGATCTGCGCTCCGCCGTGGAGGTGCATCGCCAGTTAGAGGAGGAAGAGTTTCCTGATCTGAGCGTGGGGCTGCTCCACGGCAAACTCTCGAGTGATCAGAAACAGGCGGCGATCACGGCCTTTGCCAAGGGACACACCCAGGTGCTCGTCAGCACCACCGTGGTGGAGGTGGGGGTGGATGTGCCCGAAGCCAGCGTGATGGTGATCGACCATGCCCAACGTTTTGGTTTGGCCCAGTTGCACCAATTGCGGGGACGGGTCGGCCGGGGGGCTGCTGCCTCCTATTGCCTGCTGATCGATGACAGCAACAATGCCCTCGCCCGGCAGCGCCTGGACGTGTTGGTGCGCTCCAGCGATGGGTTTGAGATTGCCGAGATGGATCTGCGTCTGCGGGGCCCGGGTCAGGTGCTCGGCACCCGCCAATCGGGGCTACCGGATCTGGCCCTGGCCAGCCTCACCGACGATGGGGCCGTGCTGGAGCAGGCCAGGGCTGTGGCCCAGCAGATCACCGCTGCTGACCCCGATCTTCAAGGCCACCCCGGGCTAGCCCAAGCGCTGGCGGAGCAACGCCGGCGCCAGCGGGATCAGGCCGCCCAGCTGAACTAGGCGACATCTGGTGATGGGGCCCCCAGAATCGAGCGTCCCTTCCTGCCCATGGGTGGTATGCGTCCCTGGAGCCCGATTCCGATCGAGGAGTGCCACGACGCCCTGGTGGCCTTGCCTCCCCAACTGCTGCGCCTGGAACCCCACCCTTACGCAAGCCTGGGCGCCCCCTATGGCGAGGGTGCATCGCCTTTCCGCCTACGGCAGGGGGTTGTGGAACGACTGATCCAGGCCCAGGTAACGCTGCAGCGCTTCCAACCGAGCTGGCGGCTGGCTGTGTTTGATGCCTGGCGCCCCGTGGCTGTTCAAGCCTTCATGGTGGAGCATGCCATTCGCTGCGAGTGCCAGCTCCAGGGCGTGGATCCCCATCGGGACACCCCAGAGCGCCAGGCGGTGGTGGAGTCGGTGGGGCGCTTTTGGGCACCGCCTAGCTCCAATCCGGCCACGCCGCCCCCCCATAGCACCGGTGCAGCGGTGGATCTCACCTTGGCCGATCCCCAGGGTCAGGTGTTGCCGATGGGAGGGGAGATCGATGCCATCGGCGTCATCTCGGAGCCCGATTACTACGCCGGGCCGGCTGCGGCCCATCCCGAGGGGCAGGCGGCCCAGTGGCATGCCCAGCGCTGCCTACTTCGCGAGGCGATGGCCTCGGCAGGCTTTGCCCAACATCCCAATGAATGGTGGCACTTCAGTTGGGGAGACCAGCTCTGGGCCTGGCGCAGCGGCCAGCCCAAAGCCCACTACGGCGCAACAGCGAGTAATCCTTCGATCTGATCGCGGCCTGCTTTCACCACAAAATCACCGAAGCTGCGGCGCCCACCCGCCTGCTTCCAGGCCTTGAACACCGGCTCCAGGGTGGTCTCGAGGTCGGCGAGGGCCATTTTCTCGATGTAGGGCTCAGCGAGCCGGCTCAGGTTGGGGGTGCCGCCCAGCCAGAGCTGGTACTGATCGATCCCACGTCCCACGAGGCCGATCTCTGCCATGTAGGGG
>CAYFKI010000313.1:0-1733 GCA_964343525.1 uncultured Cyanobium sp. | reverse complement strand
TTCGCCTCGATCTCACCGTGGGCAAGGGCACCACGGCCCGCACCCGCAGCCTGCCCTTGGCGCCCTTCACCCTGGTGGGGGCCACCACCCGCGCCGGATCGCTGAGTTCGCCCTTGCGGGATCGTTTTGGCCTGATCCAGCGGCTGGAGTTTTACGGGCTCGAGGATCTGCGGGCCATCGTGCAGCGGGCCGCTGGCCTGTTGCAGCTTGATCTCGAGCCGGAGGCGGCCCTGGAGGTGGCGCGGCGCTGCCGGGGCACGCCCCGCATTGCCAACCGGCTGCTCAGACGGGTGCGGGATGTGGCCTCGGTGCGCGGCCATGGCCGCATTGGCCAAGATCTGGTGGAAACGGCCTTGAGCCTGCACCGGGTCGATGGCCGGGGCCTCGATGCCAGTGACCGGCGCCTGCTCACCCTGGTGCTCGAGAGCTATGGCGGTGGTCCGGTGGGGCTCGACACCCTGGCGGCGGGCCTGGGGGAAGACGCCAGCACCCTGGAAGCGGTGGTGGAGCCCTATCTGCTGCAGCTGGGCTTTCTGCAACGCACCCCCAGGGGCCGCATCGTCACCCCGGCGGGTCGCCAGCACCTGGGCTGGCCGGCGGGCGATCACCCCCAGGACGACGCGGCATGAGCGGCCTGTGGGCCCTGCTGTTGGCGGTGCAACTGGCCCTGCCCCAGCTGTTTGACCAGGCGCTCACGGCCAGCCGCCAGGGCAGCTTTGAGCAGGCCCTGCCCCTGTGGAACAAGGTGCTGGAGCTGGCTCCAGAGGATGCGGCGGCCTGGAGCAACCGCGGCAACGTGCAGTTGGCCCTCGGGGATCCCCAGGCAGCCATTGCCGACCAATCCCGCGCGATCGCTTTGGATCCCGCCAGCCCCGATCCGCACCTCAACCGCGGCACGGCCGAGGAGGCCCTGGGCCAGTGGCAGGCCGCTGAAGCCGACTACCGCTGGATCCTGGAGCACGTTTCGGAGGCCCCCGGGCGGAATGGGTTGGGGCGCGATCTGTCTGATCGCGATGCTCCTGGTGAACCGCGGGCCTCGGCCCTCTACAACCTGGGCAATGTGCAGGGATCCCTGGGCGATTGGCAGGCGGCGCGCCAGTCGTTTGAGGCGGCGGCAGAGGCGCGGCCGGGCTTTGCCATGGCCCGCTCCAGCGCGGCCCTGAGCGCCTTTCAGCTGGGGGATCTGGCAGTGGCCGAGCGCGACTTGCGCAACCTGATTCGCCGCTATCCGTTGTTTGCCGATTCCCGCGCAGCCCTCACGGCGCTGCTGTGGCAAAAAGGCGCCACCGGTGAAGCGGAAAGCCATTGGGCCGCGGCTTCGGGTCTCGATCCGCGCTACCGCCAGGGAGAATGGCTGCTGCAGACGCGCCGCTGGCCACCCAAGCCGGTGGCGGCCTTGGAGCAATTTTTGGCCCTCGAGTCGTGATGCGCTGGCAAAGCCTTGGGCTGGAAACCACCCTCACGGCAGCCCTGCCGGAGCTGATTCAGTTGCGGCGCCACATCCATCGCCACCCCGAGCTCAGTGGCCACGAGCAGCAAACCGCTGCCCTGGTGGCGGGCGAGTTGCGCCGCTGGGGCTGGCAGGTGCGCGAAGGGGTGGGCCGCACCGGGGTGCTGGCGGAGCTGGGCCCTCCGGCGGGTGCGGGGGTGCCCTTGGTGGCGTTGCGGGTGGATCTCGATGCCCTGCCGGTGGAAGAGCGCACCGGGCTGGATTACGCCTCGGTGCACCAGGG
>CAYFKI010000312.1:0-1735 GCA_964343525.1 uncultured Cyanobium sp. | reverse complement strand
CCATGCGGCCGCCACCGGTCCGGCCGGCAATCTCCTCCAGGCGCAGGGCGGCCGCTTCAGGGTCCCGCAGGCAGGTGATCGAGAGGGAGGCGGAACTGGGCTCCATGGTGGAAACGCGGGCCGAGGCGGCATTAGACAAAGCCACGGCCGGATGGTTGACGGGGTGCCACTCAAGCTAGAGCGCGGCTTTCAGACCCTGGAACGCCTGAAGGTAGGATTTCCGTTTGCTGAACGAGCGCCTGTCCGCCTGTGGCCAATAACAAGTCGTCGAAAAAGCGTATTGAAGTTGCCGAGCGCAACCGTCTGCGCAACCGCACCTACAAATCGGCTCTGCGCACCCTGATGAAGCGCTGCTTCACGGCCGCGACCGCCTATGGCCAGCAGCCCAGTGACGATGCCAAAGCTGCTGTGCACAGCACCCTGGGTGCGGCCTTCAGCAAGATCGACAAGGCGGTGAAGGTGGGTGTGCTGCACCGCAACACCGGCGCCAACCAAAAGTCGCGCCTGAGTGCCGCAGTCAAAAAGGTCATCGAACCGGCTGCCACCAAGGCCTGAGCTTCCTGATTCGCCCATTACCCTGCGTTCATGGGCGCTCAAGCCACCATTGCTTCCCAGTCCCAGGACTGTCGGCCCTCGGCCGATGCTCCTGGGACTCTTGGCGTGAAGGCAACCCCAGCGACGGCCAAAGCAAGAACTGGCCAAGCAAGCACTGACCCAGCAAGCATGCCCGGCGGGGCTGAGCTCCCCTGCTTGGTGGATAGCCACTGCCATCTGGTCTTTCGCAATTTCGACGACGACCTCGATGCCGTTGTTGCGCGCTGGCGTGATGCCGGCGTGAAGGCGTTGGTGCATGCCTGTGTGGAGCCGGCGGAAATCCCCGCCATTCGTGCTCTGGCCGATCGCTTCCCGGAGCTGCGCTACTCCGTGGGGGTGCACCCCCTCGATACCCAGCACTGGCAGAACGACACGCCCGCGGTGCTCAAAGCCGCCGCCGAAGCCGACCCGCGCGTGGTGGCGATCGGTGAGCTGGGTTTGGATTTGTTCCGCGACACCAACCTCGAGCAGCAGTTGGCCATGCTGCGGCCCCAGCTAGATCTGGCCGTGGAACTGGATTTGCCCGTGATCGTGCACTGCCGCGACGCGGCTGAGCCGATGCTGCTGGAGTTGCGCGAGCGGGCCCAGCGGGGGGCTTGCCCCCGGGGGGTGATGCATTGCTGGGGCGGCACTCCCGAGGAGATGGCCGGTTTTCTGGAGCTGGGATTTTTCATCAGCTTTAGTGGCACCGTCACCTTCCCCAAGGCCGAAGCCACCCATGCCTGCGCCAGGCAGGTGCCCGCCGATCGCTATCTCGTGGAAACCGATTGCCCGTTTTTGGCGCCGGTGCCCCGGCGGGGCAAGCGCAACGAACCTGCCTACGTGGCGGCGGTGGCGGAACGGGTGGCCGAGTTGCGTGGGGAAACCCTCACGGTTGTGGCTAATACCAGCAGTGCCAATGCAGCGCGCCTGTTTGGCCTGCCCCTTCACAATGTATGATGTTTCATTGGCCTGGAAGCGGAAGCGCTCCTCGTTGTCGACGTCTGCAGTCTTGATTCAAGCCCCCTAGACGAGCCCTCCACGGGCAGCCGTTCCCTGCGACGGGGACGGCTGTTTGCGTGGCCGTTGACGGTGTTCAAGACCAAGGCCCAGGCAGGCCATTTCCACCCACCCGTTCCTGCAGGTTCACCGCATGAGCAGC
>CAYFKI010000311.1:0-1755 GCA_964343525.1 uncultured Cyanobium sp. | reverse complement strand
CGCCACAGCCTTCGGCTACGTGGCCCTGCAGCTCGATCACGATGATCGCCACGCCGTGCTGGAGGCCCTCCACCAACGGGGCTGGCTCTACCTCTATGACGGCCGGGGCCTCGGGCCCTTGAACCCCTCGGCTCTCCCCCACCAGCTCACGGGCCTGCAGGACGACCCTTACCGCAGCCTGGTGTGGAAGCTGAAAAAAGAGAAGGTGATCGACGCCGAACCGCTGATCCCCTTCCACGAATTCCGCTGGGGCGCCTGGCTACGCAGCCGCGCCTTGCCGCCGTTCAGTTCTGAGCATTTGGAGCCGGCCCTACCGGCAGCCCGGGCGCTCGCCCGCTCCAACGCGGCAGCGCACCTGGCAGGCTGGCGAGGGCCTGGTCGTTGACGCCATGACAGCCGCCCTCGATCCTGCCCTCGCCGCCTTTGGCTCCAGCCTCTCGGCGATCACCCTGGCCGAGCTGGGCGACAAAACCTTCTTTATGGCGCTGATCCTGGCCACGCGGCACCGCCGCAGCTGGGTGTTTGTGGGCGCCTTTGCGGCCCTGGCCGTGGTGACGCTGATCTCCCTCGGGCTGGGCTACGGCCTCAGGAAGCTGCTGCCGGCCGCCAGCGTGCCCTGGCTGGCGGCGGTGCTGTTTGGCGGCTTTGGGCTGAAGCTCCTTCTCGATGCCAGGGGCCTGGGCCGCGATGCGGCCGCTGAGGAGGCCGAAGACGCCGAAGCCGCCGTGAATGAAGCCGAAAGCGGCCAGCACTTCACCACGGCCTGGAGCGTGATCTGGGAAGCCTTTGTGCTGGTGTTCCTCGCCGAACTCGGCGATCGCACCCAGTTCGCCACCGTGTTTTTGGCCACCGCCCCGGGCTTTGGCTTTGCCGCCCTGTTGGCGGGGGCTCTGTTGGGCCATGGGTTGGTCACGGCCCTGGCGGTGAATGCGGGCCAGTGGATTGGCAAGCGGGTGAATGAGCGGCTGCTGTACCAGCTCAGCGGCGGGCTGTTCCTGGTCTTTGGGCTGGTGTCCCTCAAGCAAGCCCTGGGCTGACCACTACGCTGCGTGCGATTGCAGCAACGCACCAGGTGGTCAAGGACGAAGTGAGTCGGGGTGAAGAACTCAAGGCCCTGGGCTGGAGCGCCGAAGAGGTGCGCAAATACGAAGAGCTCTGGGAATACCGCCAGCGCTGGGGGGCGATCAACCTCGAGCGGGAAGACCGGCTCTTTTTGCGCAAGGCCGAAACCCTGCTGCCCAAACGGCAGAGCGGCAAGGGTTCCACCAAAAAGGCCACCCAAGACAAGGCCTACTACCAGTGGCTGAGCCTGTTCCATGGCGCCATGACGGCGGCAGCCCCCAGCCTGGGGCTGGCCGAGGGCGAACAAGGCGCCTGGGCGATCGTGCTGGAAGAGGAGCTGCGGGCCCTCGATTACTACGAGCCGGTGCTGGGCCTGCCCGACACCCTCAAGGCCAAAGAGCTCACCAACCTGCGGGAGCAATGGGTGGCCGAGGTGGCCGGCCAGGGCCGCGCGCTGAGCTTTGATTTCGCCGCCCCCTTGGAGGCCCACAAAGCCAGCCAAGCCAGCAACTGGAAACCGCTGCGCGCCGAAGGCGCCAGCAACCCCAGCGGCTACCCAGTGCTGGAGGCGGAGGCCGCCGCGGCCTTCCGCAGCAAGGTGCGTGAGGCCGTGGTGGACTTCATCCGCACCACCTTCCCCTCCCTCAAAGACACCGACAAACCCGAACCCCCCGCCGACTGGAGCAAGGGCGC
>CAYFKI010000310.1:0-1756 GCA_964343525.1 uncultured Cyanobium sp. | reverse complement strand
TGGTGGTGGACGACGCGATCGTGGTGATCGAGGCCGTTTCCAAGAACCTGGAGGAGGGCATGAGCCCGCGCAAGGCTGCCCTTGAGTGCATGGGCACCTTGATCGGCGCCTTGATCGCCACCTCGCTGGTGTTGATGGCGGTGTTTGTGCCGGTGGCCTTCTATCCCGGTGGGATCGGCATCATCTACAAACAATTCGCCCTCACGATTGCCTTTGCGATTGCGATTTCCACCTTCAACGCCCTCACCTTCTCGCCGATGATGTCGGCCCTCATCCTCAAAACCGAGCAGCCGCCCAAGCCCAAGGGTTGGGGTTGGACCGTGGGTGGGGTGATCGTGGGCCTGGCCTTCGGCCGGTTCAGTGCTGCCTCCTTTGGCGTGGGCTCCTATGAGTTTGGTGTGCTGTTGTTCGGCTTTGCCGGCAGCCGGCTGGCGCTGATCTTTGATCGCTTCAACGCTTTCTTTGCCTGGCTGCAGAGCAGCTACATCAAGCTGCTGCACGTGTTGATCCAGAAGCGGCGTTACATCCTGGCGGGCCTTGGCGGCGGGATCGTGCTCACGGTGATTGCCTTTTCCGCGCTGCCAACCGCGTTTATCCCTGAGGAAGATCAGGGCTATGGGCTGGGTATCTTCCAGCTGCAAAACGGTGCCTCCCTCAGCCAGACCCAACAAACGGGCCAGGAGATTGCCAAGGTGCTCAAAACTGAACACGACATCATCGCCGCCTCGGTGATCAGCGGCTATGGATTCAATGGTGCAAGCCCGGATCAGGGCGTGTTCTTCTTTGGTCTCAAACCGCTAGAGGAGCGCAGTGGCACCGACCAAAAAGCTCCAGCCATTGTTGATCGCCTCAACGCCAAACTCTCCAAATTGAGCAGCGGTCTGGCCGTTGCCGCCCAACCGCCGGCGATCCCAGGCTTCTCCGCTCAGGGCGGCTTCTACTTCCAGTTCAACGACCTCAGCAACGGTGCCTATACCTTTACCCAGCTCGATGATCTGGCCAAGCAGCTGGTGGCGACTGGCACGGCTTCTGGGGAGTTCTCCACGCTTTACACCCAATTCATCCCTAGTGCTCCGGCCTTTGGCTTGAAGATTGATCGCTCGATCATGGGCGCCCTCAATGTTGATTTCCAGCAGGCGATGCAGACCATCGCCGTGCTGGCGGGTGGCAACTATTCCGGCCTCACCTACGAAAATGGCCAGGTGCGCAACATCTATGTGCAGTCGGAGGCGTCTGGCCGCAGCAATCTGGAGGATGTGCTCTCCTATTACGTTCGCAACAAAGACAACAAGTTGGTGCAGGTGAGTGAATTCGCTTCCACCGAACTCACCAGTGCCCCTCCGGTGATCAGCCATTACAACCTCTACCGCACGATCCTCGTGCAAGGGGCTGAGGCGATCGGCAAGAGCTCTGGTCAGGCGCTGACGGCGATCCAGCAGATCTTTACCCAGCAGAACTTCAACAACATCGGCTACGCCTTTACGGGCTTGGCGGCTCTGCAGCTCTCAGCCGGTAGCGCCAGTGTGCTCGTGTTTGGGTTAGGCGTGCTGGTGGTGTATCTCGTGCTTTCTGCCCAATACGAGAGCTACGTGACCCCGGTGATCATTCTGATGACCGTGCCCTTGGCGATGTTGGGCGCCCTGGTGTTCCTGGCGATTCGCTCGATCGATCTCAACATCTATGCCCAGGTGGGCTTGGTGACCTTGATCGGTCTGGCGGCGAAAAATGGCATCTTGATTGTGGAAGTGGCCGAGCA
>CAYFKI010000309.1:0-1771 GCA_964343525.1 uncultured Cyanobium sp. | reverse complement strand
GTTCCGACATGGCCGTGGGCAAGATGAGCGCTTGCCTTGAATTGCAGGCCGCTGCCGGTCGACGGGGCCTCGATGCCCGTTTTGTGGGCACGGGCCAGGCCGGCATTTTGATCAGTGGCAGCGGGGTGGCCCTTGATGCGGTGCGGGTTGACTACGCCGCCGGTGCGGTGGAGGCAGCGGTGCTGGCGGCGGCCGCAGGGGCCGATCGCCAGGGCTGGGTGCTGGTGGAGGGCCAGGGCTCGCTCTGCCATCCGGGCTCAACGGCCACCTTGCCCCTAATCCGTGGCAGCCAGCCCACTGACCTGCTGCTGGTGCACCGGGCCGGTCAGACCCATACCAAAGGCCTACCGGAATTGGTGTTGCCAGCCTTGGACGACCTGATCGCGGCGGTGGAGGCTCTGGCGGCCCTGGCGCGGCCCATCACGGCCCAGGCCCCCCGCCCCAAGGTGCGGGCGGTGGCCCTCAACACGGCCCTGCTCAGCGAGGCGGAGGCCCGCTCTGCCCTGACCACAACGGCGGAGGCCACCGGGCTTCCCTGTGCCGATCTGGTGCGTGAGGGAGCGAGCGGGGCCGATCGGCTGCTGGAGGCGTTGTTGGCCCAGCCCCCTGCCGCTGATCTAGTGGGTTGACGCGGCCACCCCATAAAAAAAATCCATGCCAAGCCAGGGGCCGGGCATGGATTGGGGCGAGAAGGGCGAGCGAGGGGACTCGAACCCCCGAATAGCGGCGCCACAAGCCGCTGCCTTAACCACTTGGCGACGCCCGCCGTGATCGGTGCCAATGTACCAATCAACGCCACAGCCAAGGATTTGAGCGCCCGATCCCGTTGGTCTTGGATTCCGCTGGCCCTGGCGATCGCCCTGGGGGCAGGGGCTCTGGTGCTCACCAACCCCTCCCCGGCCGATTTGGAGAGCTTTGCCTCCGAGCGGTTGGTGGAGGAGATCAGTGATGAGCTCTGCAGCGGCAGCAGCCTGCCGATGATGATGCGCCTGGCCATCAGCAACTGTCCCCAGCTGGTGCGGGCCCAGCGGCAGGCCCTGGGGCGAGTGGTGCGCGACCGCGCCCGTCGGCTCAATTTCGGGCTGTTCAGCCTCTACCAGGCGGAGATCGGCGGCCAGACCCTGCTGGATTGGCAGGTCCCCCGCTTCCACGCCACCGTGCTGGGCCTGGCCGGAAATTTTGTGCTGGTGGAAGCGGGCCAAACCCCCGGCCGCCGCGCCCGGTGATGGGGGCTTGCACCTTGCGCCTCAAGCTGCCCCGCAACCTCCTCGACCCGCGGGCCATGGGGCTTCCCCAGCCGGATGGGGAGGGTTTGGTGGCGGTGCAGATCGAGCAACAGGACGGCATCGTGCGCGCCCTGCGGCCGCTGCCAGCCGGTTGCGATCCCAGCCAGCTGCCCGTGGCCCTCACGCCCTTGGTGGAGCCCCACGCCCATCTGGATAAGGCCTTCACCGCGTCCGATGCCCCCAATTGGGAGGGCTCCATGGCCGCGGCTCTGGCGCAGAACCAAAGGGAGTACGGCCAACGCTCCGCCGAGCAGGTGCTGGAGCGGTCGCAGGCGGCCCTGGAGCGCAGCTGGCGCTATGGCATCCGGGCCATCCGCAGCCACATCGACAGCGTCGGCCCGGGGGCTGAAGCCAGTTGGCAGGCGCTGATCTCCCAGCGACAACGCTGGCAAGGTCGGATTGATCTGCAGCTGGTGGCCCTGGCGCCGGTGGCGCATTGGTTGCGCCCGGAAGGCGAGGCCCTGGCTAGGCAGGTGGCCGATGGG
>CAYFKI010000308.1:0-1784 GCA_964343525.1 uncultured Cyanobium sp. | reverse complement strand
GTGTTCAGCTCGCTCTACCCGGGCTGCGTGGCCGACACGCCCCTGTTCCGCAACACGCCACGGGCGTTCCAAACCATCTTCCCCTGGTTCCAGAAAAACATCACCGGGGGCTATGTGAGCCAGGCCCTAGCCGGTGAACGGGTGGCCCAGGTGGTAGCCGATCCAGCCTTCAACACCTCCGGGGTGCATTGGAGCTGGGGCAACCGCCAGAAAAAAGGCGGCGAGCAATTCAGCCAACAGCTCTCCGACAAAGCAAGCAATCCCGAAACCGCCCAAGGGGTCTGGGATTGCTCGATGCGACTGGTGGGGCTGCAGGCCTAGAGGCGGCGGCGGAAGCCGTCGCTGCTGAAGCCCTGGCCGAAGCCCCGATCGCTGTCGTCGTTGGCGCGGCTGAGAATCCAAACGTTGCGGCTGACCCGACGGGCGGTCAGTCCTCCGCGGGTGACCAGAGCTGCGCCGGGGCGGGCCCCCATCAATTGGCTGACCTCAGCCGTGCTGAGGGGAGCGCCGGTGTTGATCGCCAACTGGATCAGATCCAGCCGTTGGCGCAGGGCCACCAAATCGGCGGTGCCGCCGTCGTCGGCTTCGCTCCACACCCAGGGCTGATCAGGGCCGCCCGGGGCCATCTTCTGCAGGAGGCCGAGCCCAATCAGGGCCAGCGCCTGCTCCGGTTTCACCCCATCGGCCGTGGCCTGGGCGATCCACTCAGGCATGGCCTGGGCCGTTCCGGTGGACGCGCCCTCGGCGGGCATCGGTTCGGCGGAAGCTGATCCGGCAGCGGATCCTGAGGCGGTGCGCTTGGAGGCCATGAACGTCCCATCAACGTTGGGCGGACGGTACCGGCTCTGCCGGGCACGGCAAGGGGCAGGCAAGCAGGCGGTAAGATCCCGCCATCTCAAGCCAGTGCTGGGCTCTCCGTTGCGGGGCTTGCCAGAGCAAACGCCAGGCTCCGACGTCCCCCAAGCCCTCGCACGCCCCTGAATGCCGTCCCGTTCCCTGCCACCGCCGCGCTCTCGGGCCCCAGGTGCAGCCATCACGGGAAGCCCCACGATCACCGGCACCAACCTCGGCCCCAACCTGGGCAGTGACAGCTCCGGCGCCAGCTGTGTGATCACCACCGACAGCGAAGGCTCGCGGATCAAGCGGCAATCGAGTCACGTGCAGTCGATCGAGCTGCGCACCTACGTCTTCCTCGATTCGCTCCAGCCCCAACTCGCCGCCTACATGGGCACGGTGTCCCAAGGGTTCCTGCCGATCCCCGGCGATGCCTGCCTGTGGCTGGAGGTGTCCCCGGGGATGGCTGTTCACCGCGTCACCGACATCGCCCTGAAGGCGAGCACGGTGCGCCTGGGGCAAATGATCGTGGAGCGGGCCTTTGGCTCGCTGGCGCTCTATCACCGCGACCAGAGCAACGTGCTCCACTCCGGTGATGTGGTGCTCGAGGCGATTGGCAGCAGCATCGAGCGGCGCAGCCGCTGTGAGGTGAGCTGGACCGAAATCATTCGCGCCATCACCCCCGACCACGCCGTGCTGATCAACCGCCAGAACCGGCGCGGTTCGATGATCCAGTCGGGGATGAGCATGTTCATCCTCGAAACCGAACCGGCCGGCTACGTCTTGATCGCAGCCAATGAGGCCGAAAAAGCCTCCAACATCACCGTGGTCGATGTGAAGGCGGTGGGGGCCTTTGGCCGGCTCACCCTGGCCGGCAAGGAAGGCGATGTGGAAGAAGCCGCCGCCGCCGCCATGCGAGCCATCAACCAAATCAACCAGTCAGCCAGCTA
>CAYFKI010000307.1:0-1788 GCA_964343525.1 uncultured Cyanobium sp. | reverse complement strand
TGATCCGGAAGCAGGGCATTTCCGGTCCCCTCTGAACCCGGGTTTCGGCTGTGGGTTGAGGATTGTTGCGATCCCTGGCGATCCCTCTCCTCTCCCCAGCCCCCACAAGGCCAACGCTTCCTAGCCTTCCTTCACCGGCCGCTTCGGCTTCCTTCCATGCACATCCTCAAGAAGCCCGACCTCACCGATCCCAAGCTGCGGGCCAAGCTCGCCAAGGGCATGGGCCACAACTATTACGGTGAACCCGCCTGGCCCAACGATCTCCTCTACATCTTCCCGGTGGTGATCCTGGGCACCATCGCCTGCGTGGTGGGCCTGGCCGTGCTCGATCCCGCCATGCTGGGCGACAAGGCTGATCCCTTCGCGACCCCGCTGGAGATCCTGCCCGAGTGGTACCTCTACCCGGTGTTCCAGATCCTGCGTGTGGTGCCCAACAAGCTCCTGGGTATCGCCCTGCAGACGATGATCCCGCTGGGTCTGATGCTGATCCCCTTCATTGAGAGCTTCAATAAGTTCCAGAACCCGTTCCGCCGTCCTGTGGCCATGGCCGCGTTCCTGTTCGGCACGGTGTTCGCCATCTACCTCGGCATCGGCGCAGCCCTGCCCATCGACAAGTCCCTCACCCTGGGCCTGTTCTGATCGGCGCTGCGCTTCACCGCGGCACATCCTGCTCACCCCGGTTTCGGCCGGGGTTTTTTTGTGGGCGCAGCGGAGCGGTTGTTAGGCCCCTGCTTCAGACACGGTTGATGTCCAGCAGGGTCACGTCGTTCGGGTTCACCCGCAGCAGGTGGTGCAGCAACAGAAAGCCCACGATCGTCCAGGTCTGATAGGTGCGAGCCTGTTGCCCCACCCAGGTGCCCGTGGGGCCATCGAAGTATTCGGCCCACTGCTGCCGAGGCAGTTGGTTGAGCTGCATCCAGTAGCACTCTTCGAGCATGGCTCGCATCTGGCCCATCAGCAGCACATCGGCCAGGGGGTAGCGCTCTTCATGCAGCAGGATCGCCCCGCCTAGATACCAGAGCAGGCTGGGCCAGTGGCCGCCGTTGTGGTAGCTCCAGGGCCAGTTCTTGGGATCGGAGCCGGTCTTGTCCCGCCAGTTGTCGCCCTCCAGCGGCGGGTGGCAGATCCGCATCGGCATCTGGGCCATCAGGTGCTGGCGGTTGTGCAGCACGAGTCGGAACAGGGCCCGCTGTTGCGGCGCCGTGATCAGGCCGAACAGGCAGGCCAGGGCATTGCCGAGGCTGTAGAAGCGGAAGTCGGGCCGGCCCGTGCGCATATTGCCGATCAGGTAGCCGCCCTTGTCCTCCAGCCAGTCCTGCAGCCAGGGGGGAATCACCTGGGGCTGCACGTTGAACTGGTTGAGGCCCTGGGTCTCGCCGTATTGCTCCGTGGGTCGTCGCCTCAGCACCTGCATCGTCTTGCTGGTCACCCAGTAGTGCTTGAGCAGGTAGGAGCGCAGGTCGTGCTTCCACTGGCGGGTCAGCACCAGGCGTTGCTCCAGCAGCCGGCTGCTCTGGCTGCGCTGGGCCAGGTCCATCAGTTGGTAACAGCTCCCCAGGCAGCCGAACAGCAGCACCTCGATCTCCAGCGGTGCACCCCAGACGTCCATGGGGCGATCGATCATGAACGAACAATCCGGCACGAACAGCACCGGCGTGCCCTCGAAGGTGGGGTGCAGCACCAGATCCAGCAGCAGTTGCACGCCGCGCTGCACGGTTTGGCAGGCGCCGAAGTCCCAGTCCTGGCTGCGGCGCACGTAGAGCCAGCAGAGCACCGGCCACCACAGGG
>CAYFKI010000306.1:0-1807 GCA_964343525.1 uncultured Cyanobium sp. | reverse complement strand
CAGGGCGACGGCGGAGCGGGATGCAGTGTGGTGTACGTGAAATGACCACCATCGCCGTTATTTGTCCGGGGTCGCCGGAGCGCAGGTCGTTGTCTTGCCGGGCCGTTGTGTGATGGCTGGCCCTAGGAAAACGGCAGCACCGGCTCCAGGGCGATCCCGGCAGGTAGCGGCAGCGCCTCCCCATCCGCGTCAAACAGGCGCCAGCCGGAGGCTTCGACCTCAAGGTGAATCGTGGCCCCAGGCGTAAGGCGCTCTTCAGGGGCAACCCTGGCCTGGAGCAGGTGATCGCCATCTTGTAACTGGCAGGTGACCACTTGCTCATTGCCGAGGGCTTCGCAGTGGCAAATGGTGGCGGCCAGGTTGCGATTGGTGGCGGGTGCCAGCTTGAGGTGCTCGGGGCGGAGGCCTGCGGTGAGGGTTTGGCCGATGCGGCTGGCGGTGGCATCGCCCAAGGGGCCTGGCACGGCGAATTTTTTGCTTCCGAGTTGCAGTTGGCCGGCTCCGATCACTTGCACAGGCAGCAGGTTCATCGGCGGGCTGCCGATGAACTGCGCCACGAACAGGTTGGCGGGCCATTGGTACAGCTCGATGGGTGTGCCCAGTTGCTGCAGGCGGCCACCATTGAGCACGGCGATGCGATGGCCCATGGTCATCGCTTCCACCTGGTCGTGGGTCACATAGAGGGTGGTGGTGCCGAGGCGCCGTTGCAGATCGACAATCTGGGCCCGGGTGCCGGTGCGCAACTTGGCATCCAGGTTGCTGAGCGGTTCATCCATCAGGAACACCGCCGGCTGCCGTGCGATCGCCCGCCCGAGGGCCACCCGTTGTTTTTGGCCGCCGGAGAGCTCCTTGGGAAGCCGATCCAGCAGGCTTTCCAGCTCAAGTGTTGCCGCCACTTCAGCAATACGGGCGCTGATCCGCTCTTCCCGCTGCGACGGCACCTGCAGAGGTTTGGGCAGGTGGCGGCTGGCTTGGTGCAGGCTGTCCTGCACCTGTTGGATCAGGTTGCGGGGCCGGCTGCGGCGCAGGCCAAAGCCGATGTTGCCGGCCACCGTGAGATGGGGGTAGAGCGCGTAGCTCTGGAACACCATCGCCACATCCCGTTGGGCCGGCCTTAACCCGCTCACGGGGCGTTGACCCACGTAAATTTCACCGCTGCTGGGTTGGTCCAGGCCCGCTAACAGCCTGAGCAGGGTGCTTTTGCCGCAACCCGAGGGGCCCACCAGTACCAGGAATTCTCCATCGTGGATCTGAAGATCCAGCTGGTTGAGCACGGTGACCGCTGCGCCCTGGCCCCGGCGGGGCGGGTAGGTCTTGCTGACCTGCTGGAAGCGGACCTCGGCCAAGGGGGCAGCCACGAAGGGCTCTAGGTGCTCGCGATCCTAGGTTTGTTGGTCATGCAATTCATTGATCAGGCCAGGATTGCCGTTCAGGCTGGCCGGGGCGGCGATGGGATCGTGGCGTTTCGCCGCGAGAAATATGTGCCCGCCGGTGGTCCGTCCGGTGGCGATGGGGGCCGGGGTGCCGACGTGTGGCTGGTGGCTGATGCCAACCTGCAAACTCTGCTCGATTTCAAGTACAAGCGCAGTTTTGATGCCCCCGATGGACGCCGTGGTGGCCCCAATCGCTGCACCGGTGCCAGTGGCAACCATCTGCTGATCAAGGTGCCCTGTGGCACCGAGGTGCGCGATGCCCGCACCGGCATCCTGCTGGGCGATCTCACCAACCCGGGTGATGAGCTGCTGGTGGCGGCCGGTGGCCGGGGCGGCCTGGGCAATGCCCATTACCTCAGCAACCGCAACCGGGC
>CAYFKI010000305.1:0-1813 GCA_964343525.1 uncultured Cyanobium sp. | reverse complement strand
AGCGGTGGCTAGCCACCGCTCCCCTGCTCTTGGTGCCGGCAGATCCAGGCCCTAGAGGGGGTTGGCCTCGGCCACAAACGCAACGCCGCCGTAATAGTCGAGCAACGGCTGGATGCCTTCGCGCAATTTGGCGAGGATCTCCGCCTCGCAAAACAGGATCACGTGGGCGTTGGCACCGAGGCCGCTGAAGTCCATCGCCTCCGACACCACCCCATGGGGCCCCTTGCCGGTGACGTGCTTCATCACCGAATAGCCCGGGGCTCCTGAGGCTTCAATCGCCTTGATCACCTTGTCGAGCTCCCGCTCGCTGAGGATCAGATCGACGCGTTTCATGGCTTAGCTGGCGGCGGGGAGAAGTTTGTTGACGAGGGCCATGTAGGCAGGGATGCCAACAATGATGTTGAAGGGGAATGTGATCCCAAGCGCAGTGGAGATGTAGAGGCTGGGGTTGGCTTCGGGCACGGTCATGCGCATCGCGGCGGGAACGGCGATGTACGAGGCACTGGCGCAAAGCACCACAAACAGCAGGGCATTCCCAGGGTCCAGTCCTAGTCCCTTGGCGATCAGGGCCCCCACCACGGCATTGAACAGGGGCATGCCCACGGCAAAGCCGATCAGGAAAGGACCGGCCCTACGCAGGTCGGACAGCCGTTGGGCGGCCACGATGCCCATATCGAGCAGGAAGAAGCTCAGGGCGCCGTAGAAGAGTTTGTCGGTGAAGGGCAGCATCTTCTCCACCCCATGGGGGCTGTTGGTGGCCACCAGCACGCCGATGATCAAGCTGCCCACCAGCAGGAACACCGAGCTGTTGAGAAAGGCTTCATGCAGCACCGCCCCCCAGCGCATGCCCTTGGCCTCCGGGCGTTTCTGGGGCGCCGCCAACTTCACCAGCAGCAGGCCCACGATGATGGCCGGCGATTCCATCAGGGCCAGGGCGGCCACCATGAAGCCGTCGGAGTGGAGTTTCTGGCTCTCCAGGAAGCTCTGGGCGGTGATGAAGGTCACCGCACTGATCGAGCCATAGGTGGCGGCGATCGCGGCGGCGTTGAAGTTGTCGAGCTTGGTTTTCAGCACCAAGAAGCTGTAGATCGGCACCGCCAGCGACATCAAAATCGCCGCCACGATCGTGGGCAGCACCTGGCCGCCCAGGCCGCTGTGGGCCAGCTCCAGGCCGCCGCGAAAGCCAATCGCCAGCAGCAGGTAGAGCGAAAACAACTTGGGCAGGGGTGCTGGAATCTCCAGGTCGGAGCCCACCAGCACCGCAATCACCCCAAGGAAGAAAAACAGAACCGGGGGGGAGAGGAGGTTCTGCAGGACCAGGCTCGTATCCATGCTGGACCCGGCGGGTGAAAAGTCGGCGAACACTAGGGCCTGGGGCTGACCTGTTGAGTCGTCAGTTGACCAATCGCCATACGTTTCGCGCTGGTAGCTCGTTGGACGACCGCCAGCCTTAGGCGCTCCAGTTAGCCCAACCTCACTGTGAGCCCACCCTCACATCGGGCCTGGAACGGTTGCGATCTCAAGGCGTGCTTCCTACGGTCTGCGCCGAGGCAGGCACCTCCGGACCTGTTCGGGGTGGAATGTTCAACCCAGCCTGCCTCCCCCCTTTCCCATCGCTCTGGCAGGGCCCATCCAGTCCATTGGTCACAATGGCCCCGAGTTTGCGCCCGGGCCTTTGCCGCGGTCTGTGTCGTTGGGGTTGTCGGGTGCTTCGGAGCTGCCGGTGCTGGTGATCGCCAGTGGCAACGCCCACAAGGTGGCCGAAATCGGCGCGATGCTCGATGCGGTGGATCTCCAGGTGTGCCCCCAGCCC
>CAYFKI010000304.1:0-1815 GCA_964343525.1 uncultured Cyanobium sp. | reverse complement strand
TGGTGATTTCACCGCTCGCATCGGTGATCCCACGGGCAAAAGCGCCACCCGGGTGCAGCTCAGCGCTGAGGACGTGGAAGCCAATGCCCGCACCTATCTCGCCCAGTTGGGTGAGGGGTTGCCGAAGGAGCAGGCGCTGCTGGATTTTGAAACCCCCGGCCGGTTGGAGGTGCGCCGCAACAGTGAATGGTTGGCGGGCCTGGCCCTCCCTGAGGTGATTGAACTGCTGGGGATTTCCACGGTGGGCCAGATGCTGGCCAAGGAGGACTTCGCCAACCGCTATGGCTCGGGCACACCGATTTCCCTGCATGAGTTCCTGTACCCCTTGCTGCAGGGCTACGACTCGGTGGCAATCCAGGCTGATCTCGAGCTGGGCGGCACGGATCAGAAGTTCAACGTGGCCATGGGCCGCGATCTGCAGCGCCATTTCGGCCAGCGGCCCCAGTTCGGGATGTTGTTGCCGATCCTGCCCGGGCTCGACGGTGTGCAGAAGATGAGCAAGAGCCTTGGCAACACCGTGGGGCTCGCCGAAGACCCGCTCTCGATGTACTCCAAGCTCGAGAAGGTGCCCGATGCGGTTGTCGACGACTACCTCACCCTGCTCACCGATCTGGATCTGGCCGCGTTGCCCCCGAACCCGCGGGACCGCCAAAAGCGGATGGCCCTCGAGGTGACGCGCCAGCGCCACGGCCAGGCAGCGGCGGAGCAGGCCCAGGCCGATGCGGCGCGGCTCGTGGGCGGTGCCAAGGGAGATGGCGCTGCCGATGCCGAGGTGCCTGAGGCTTCGCTAGCCGCGGTGAACTTCCCGGCCAAGGCCTTCTATCTCTTGGCGGCGGTGGGGGTGTGTGCCAGCAGCAGCGACGCCCGGCGCCAGATCCAGGGCGGTGGGGTGAAGCTCGATGGCCAGAAGCTCACCGATCCCAACCAGGAATTCAGCGATGGCTCCCTCCTCGAGGGCAAGGTGCTGCAACTGGGCAAGAAAACCTTCCGCCGCCTGGTGGCCTGACGCGGACCCCGATGGCACCGAACCCTTCCCCCGCTTCCGTCGATCCCGCCGATCGGATCATCGTGGCCCTCGATGGCATGGAGCCCAAGCAGGCCCTGGCCTTTGCGGCGGCGGTGCCGGAGCTGCGCTGGGTGAAGGTGGGCCTGGAGCTGTTCGTGGCCGGCGGTCCCGATGGGGTGCGCCAGTTGCGCGACCAGGGCAAGCGGGTGTTTCTCGATCTCAAGTTCCACGACATCCCAGCCACCATGGCCGGCGCCTGTCGCAGCGCCGCACGGCTGGGGGCGGAACTGATCACGGTGCATGCCTGTGCTGGCACCGAAGCCCTCAGGGCTGCCCAGGCGGCTGCTAGCGAATCGGCCGCGGCTGCCGGCTTGGCTGCTCCCACCTTGCTGGCGGTGACGGTGCTCACCAGCTGGGATTCGGCCCGCTTCGCCACGGAGCTGGCGATCGCTGAGCCCGTGGCGGCGTATGTGCCGCGGTTGGCGGACTTGGCGGCGGCGGCGGGAATTGCCGGCTGTGTGTGTTCGCCCCTGGAGGTGGCCGCGCTCCGGGCGGCGCACCCGGCCCCCTTCGCCCTGGTGACCCCTGGGATACGCCCCGCCGGGGCCGCCCTTGGGGATCAGCAGCGGGTGATGACACCGGCCCAGGCGATCGCCGCCGGCGCCAGTCAGCTGGTGATTGGCCGGCCGATCACGGCGGCACAGGATCCGGCAGCGGCCTTTGCCGCCTGTTGCAGCAGCCTGGCCGAATCTCCGAACTGAGCGTGCTCTGGCGGGTAGCGCTGGGGTTTGTTCCGGCCTAGGCCGCCA
>CAYFKI010000303.1:0-1829 GCA_964343525.1 uncultured Cyanobium sp. | reverse complement strand
GGCCGATGCCCGGGTGGGCGACACCATCACCCTCGTGGCCAATCCGGCTGATGCGCCCTTACCCGGTTACACCGAAGCCAAGCCGATGGTGTTTTGCGGTCTGTTCCCCACCGATGCCGACCAATACCCCGATCTTCGCGAAGCCCTCGACAAACTCCAGCTCTCGGATGCGGCGCTCAAATACGAGCCCGAAACCAGCAGTGCCATGGGATTTGGTTTCCGCTGCGGTTTTCTGGGGCTGCTGCACATGGAAATCGTGCAGGAGCGGCTCGAGCGGGAATACAACCTGGATCTAATTGTCACCGCTCCATCGGTGATTTATCAGGTGAACATGCTCGATGGCACCACCATGATGGTGGACAACCCGGCCACACTCCCCGACCCCCAAAAGCGCGAATCGATCGAAGAGCCCTATGTGAAGCTCGAGATCTACACCCCTAACACCTACAACGGCACCTTGATGGAGCTCTGCCAGGAGCGGCGTGGGGAATTCATCGATATGAAATACATCACCACCGATCGGGTCACGCTCCACTACGAGGTGCCCTTGGCTGAAGTGGTCACCGACTTCTTCGATCAGATGAAAAGTCGGACGAAGGGCTATGCCTCGATGGAGTACAGCCTGATTGGCTACCGCAAGAATGATCTTGTGCGGCTTGATGTGCTGATCAATGCGGAGAAGGCCGATCCCCTCACCACGATCGTGCACCGCGATAAGGCCTACAACGTGGGCAAAGGGTTGGTGGAGAAGCTGAAGGAATTGATCCCGCGCCAGCAATTCAAAATTCCCATTCAGGCTTCGATTGGCAGCCGGGTGATTGCCTCCGAGAGCATCAGTGCCATGCGCAAAGACGTGCTAGCGAAATGCTATGGCGGTGATATCTCGCGCAAGAAAAAACTGCTCCAGAAGCAGGCCAAGGGTAAAAAACGGATGAAGGCGATGGGCAAGGTGGAGGTGCCCCAGGAGGCCTTCATGGCGGTGCTCAAGCTCAACCAGTAGGCGCACGGCGCCCCATGGGGGTGTGGGAACCCTGGGGATTGTTCCCCCAGGAGGTTTCCTGTGATGCGTTCATTCCCAAGGTTGGGCCAGCGTTTTGGTGCCCCAAGATCGGCAGAGGCTGGCTATGCCTTGCCCCTGGCTCTTGCGGGGTCGTTGGTGCTACTACTCACCTCCCTCTCCACGTTGGGCACCACGCTCCATGGGCGCCGGCTGCTGGCCAGTGAGCGATCGGAGCGGATCGAGGCCGATGCCCTGGCCTCCGCTGCCCAGCAGGTGACTGCCGCGCTCCAGGGGCCCTTCCACTGTCTGTTGCCCGTGGGTTTGGACCGTTGGCAGTTGGGTGCCTTGCCGCTGCTGTGCCCGCCAGGCCTCGATCCCACACCGCTCAAAACCTTGGTGCAATGGCGCGCTCAGGTGCGGCTGGTGGATTGGCAGCCCTCCCCCACAGGCGGTGAACTGCGCCTGCAATCGGTGGGTGGAACCCGGCAACAGCGCTACGCCTTGACGCTGGATCCGGTGTGGCGCCTGCGGGAGGTGGTCTGATGGCGTTGATCGAATGGGTCATGGCCACAGGGGTCTTCCTCTCCGCTGGGGCCTGTTCGCTCCAGATCTGGTCATCCAGTGCCCGGGCGGCCCACCAGCTGGGCTTGGAGCAGAGCCTGCTGGTGCAGATGGATGGCCAACTGGTGCGGTTGCGGGCCCATTGGCTCCAGGCCGCTGTGAGCCCGCTGACCCCGAACACTTGCCAGGCGGCGGTGGATTGGATGCTGCAGGAAGCGGCCATGGTGGCGGCACCTGCCGATTTGACGCAGGAGTTGAGCCGCCTGGC
>CAYFKI010000302.1:0-1830 GCA_964343525.1 uncultured Cyanobium sp. | reverse complement strand
AAACCCGCTTTCAGCAGCGGGTGGCCCAGGCGGTGAGCGAACTGGAAGCCTGGGCGACCAACCCCTGGCGCAGGCTGTCCTTGCAGTGGATTGTGCTGCTGTTGAGCTTCAGCATCGGCGGCGCCATCGGCACCATCAGTGGCGCCTTCGCCAAGCTCGATCCCGTGGGAGCCCTGGTGTGCGTGGGGGCGATCGAGCTGGCCATCCGCGCCCGCGGTCCCCTGTTGCGCCGTGAGGGGGATCGTTTGATCCTGCAACTGCTGGACATGGCCCGCATCGGCCTGCTGTATGGCCTGCTGCTCGACGGCTTCAAACTGCTCTAGCTCGTTACCGCTGGCCCCCTCGGAACGGAGCCCAACGGCGCAGATTTCAAAGCTCCGCCGCCATTAGGTAGAGCAAGGCCATCCGGATGGGGATGCCATTGCGCACCTGCTCCTCCACCAGGCTCACCTGGGGGTCATCGAGCAACGCGCCGGAGAGCTCCACTCCCCGGTTCACCGGGCCTGGATGCAGCACCGGTACCGGCTTGCCGCACAGCGCCAGGCGTTCATGGGTCAAGCCGTACTGACGGTGGTACTGATCCAGGCTGGTGAGCAGGTGTTGGCGCATCCGCTCCTTTTGAAGGCGCAGGGTCATCACGGCATCGGCCCCAGGCAGGGCCTCCTCCAGGCTGCGCACAAGCGTCACCGTGCCGCGATTAGACACCGGATCCCGCGCCTGGCCAGGGGGCGGAGCCGCCACAAAGGCACTGAAGGAATCGGGCAGCAGGGTGGGGGGACCGCACAGCACCACATCCGCCCCGCAGGCGGTGAGGGCCCAGAGGTTGGAGCGGGCCACCCGCGAATGGAGCACATCGCCCACGATCACAATCCGCTTGCCGCGCAGGGCATCGGCACTGGGCGCGCCTGGATTGAAGTGGCGGGCCAAGGTGAACAGATCGAGCAAGCCCTGGCTGGGGTGGCTGTGCAAGCCATCGCCGGCATTGAGCACCGCCACCCGCTCCCCCGCCTGGTCGAGATCGCGCGCCAGGCCCTGGGGCACGCCGGCGCACTGGTGACGCACCACCAGCACATTGGCGCCCATGGCCACGTAGGTACGGGCCGTATCGAGGAGGCTTTCCCCCTTGCTCAAGGAGCTCGAGGAGGGCGAAAAGCTCTGCACATCGGCAGAAAGGCGCCTTGCTGCCAACTCAAAGCTGCTGCGGGTGCGGGTGCTGGGCTCAAAAAACAGGCTGGTCATCAACCGGCCCTGCAGGGCTGGAAGCTTGCGCGCACCGGCCACGGGCATGGCCCGAAAGCGCTGGGCCAACTCCAACACCACGGCGTAGTCCTCCAGCGAGAAGGCCGCCAGATCGAGCACGTGGCGGTGGCTCCAGCCGCTCAACAGGACATCACACAAACAGGATCAAATTAGATCGCCAGGGTGGCGGCGCAAGGGTCTTCGGGCTCATCAAAGGGATCAGCCCACCAAGGTGAGGGCCGAGAGCTCAAGGGCCTTGGACGGTGATCGATCGCCGCGCAGCCGCCTGCTCACACTGCGACTGGCCTGCCAGTACCAGCGCCAGGGGAGCTCCTGGCCCTGGGAGATGCCGATGCGGGTGGTTTTGATCAAGGCGGAACTGCCACTCCGGGAGAAGGCCTCACACAAGGCCACAGGCCGGGGGGCTAGCCACAGCCCGGCACTGGGATCCACAGCCAAAGCGTTGTGGGCTTTGTTGAGGCCAAAGCGCTTCGCCAGCAGGGCAGGTCCAGCGGCGATGCGCTCGGGTTCACCCAGCAACCAGGCAGCTCTTAGCAACACGCCATTGGCAAAGCCCGGGCTGCCCGTGAC
>CAYFKI010000301.1:0-1833 GCA_964343525.1 uncultured Cyanobium sp. | reverse complement strand
CGCACGGTGGCCGTGGAGGCAATGATCTTGGGCGGTGGCGAGTCGGGACCCGGCCGCATCAACCGCTCGATCGTCGTCTCGTAGAGCCCGGCCAGGGTGCCCAGGGGGCCGGAGATCAGGTGGAGCTCGTCCTGAATGATCAGCTCTGGAGGCTGCAGGCGTCCGCCTTCCAGTTCGTGAGAGCCCCGCTCGGTTTCAGCCGGTCCCCAGAAGCCGGCCGGTTCGCTCTGAATGCCGGTGGCGCCACGGGGCAGCTGATACGAGGACACATTCCCGAAGAGCGCCGAGGTCTTGCCCACCCAGGGCAGGGCCGCGAACTTGTCGACGGTGGCGATCAGGAAGCAGGGCAGGCGCCGGTAGATCTGTTCATCCACCGCCAGCACTGGCAGGGCGGTTTGCTGGTCGAACGGGCAGGCGCCCATGTGAGCGAAATCCTGTTCGCTCAGGGCATCGGAGCGGGTGGGATTGGGGACCTTGCGGCAATGGATCACCAGCCGATCGGGGGCCCGCTTGGGCAGCAGATCAAAGCCCTGGGGCTGTAGCGGGCGATTGCACCAGGGGCAGGTTTCGATCGGGATCGGCCGGTCGGTGCCTTTCTTCTTCCAGCGGTTGAGCACGTTGTAGGTGCTCTTCTGATCGGGATCGTTGGGGCCGCCAAGCTTGTTGGGTGTGGCCCCCTTGCCCACCCACATGCCGATCTCAAACGGCCAGTCGCCGAGCTTGTGGGGCAGGTCGCCTTCGAGGCGCCGTTGCCGCTCGAGCTCCAGGGCGCAGATCACCGTGGCGGCACGGCCCAGCTGGTCGAGGGTGAGCAGCCGCAGGGTGTAGCGCATCAACACCGTGAGCCCCGCACCGGCGATGCCGGGATGGCGCAAACGGCGCAACACCAGGGTGAAGGCCGAAAGGCCGAGGTAGGCCTCGGTTTTGCCGCCGCCGGTGGGGAAGAACAGCAGCTCCACGATCTCCCGCTCAGCTCGGCCGTCTGGGGTGTGGGGCGCCACCAGGGCCGGCAGGTTCATCAGCACAAACGCCTGCTGGAAGATGCGCCAGCTGGGTGCAGTGGTGTTGGGCAGATCGCCCAGTTGATCGGGTTTGACCTTGGCTGAAAACGCCATCCGCTGGCGCTGGGCCTGATCCATCACCAGGTTCATGGTGCGGAAGCCTCGCGCACCTCTGGATCGGCCAGGGCGCGAATGCCGGCCTCGATGCGGTTGGCGCATTCGTTGGCCAGCTCGCCCAGGTGGCTGGCGGTGGCGATCTGCTCGGGATCACTCACCGCATGGCGGGGCTGCTGGGCGATCCAGCTGCGATAGGCCTTCACCATCGGCAGCAGCTGATCCACCACCCGCTCGCTGCGGGCCAGATCCGCCAGGGCCGCCATGGCCATCGGCACCTGGATGCGCTCCTTGGGCTCCGGCAACACGCGGGGCACGGCAGCCGTTGGCAGCCAGGTGGTGGTGAGGCGAGTGCAGCGGGTCTCCGCTCCTTTGCTGATGACATCGCCCGGATCCACCAGCACCGCCACGTTGTGCCCCGTCGCGAAACAGAGATCGCGGCGGTACTGAAGGGCGGCCAGCCGCTCATCGCCGTCTTTGTTGGCCTGCTGGAGGGCATCACGGCGCGGGGGGAATCCCTTGGCGCACTGGAGCTGCAGCTGCACCTGAAAGGCGCTCACCGGATCGCGGTAGCGGATCTGCTTGCCGCCGCTCTGGGCCCGTTTGTTGAGCAGGAACACCGAGACGGAGTACTGATCAGCCGGGTAGCCGAGCTTGCGGGGGGCGCGCCTGGCGATCCAACGCAGACACAGGCCTTCCGGGTTGGGCTCCAGGGGGA
>CAYFKI010000300.1:0-1833 GCA_964343525.1 uncultured Cyanobium sp. | reverse complement strand
CCCATGAATGCTCCTCTAACCGATGCCTATCGCCAGGCCTATGGCCGCATCAACGGTGTGGTGGTGGTCGGTGAGGCCCTGGCGGAACGCCACTTCCGCCTCCTGGCCCGCTTGATTCCCGCCGATGCCGCTGAGCTCCAGCGCCTTGGGGCCATGGAGGGGCGCCATGCCCGCGACTTTGTGGGCTGCGCCAACAACCTGGGTAGTGAACCGGATCTGCGGCTAGCCCGGCAGCTGTTCGCCCCCCTGCAGGCCTTGTTTCGCGACTGTGATCGCCGCGGCGATCTGGCCGGTTGCTTGGTGATTCAGTGCCTGATTGTGGAATGTTTTGCCGTGGCGGCCTACCGGGTGTATTTGCCGGTTGCCGATGCCTATGCCAAGCCGATCACGGCAGCGGTTCTTCAGGATGAGGTGGAACACCTCAACTACGGCGAGGTGTGGTTGCAGCAGCGCTTCGACGAGGTGAAGGATGGGGTGGCAGCAATCTGTGCCAAAGCCCTACCGCTCATGCTCCCGATCCTGCAGGCCCTCGTGCCCGACATGCTCGTGATCGGCATGGATCCCCTGGAGCTGCTGGTGGGGTTCAACGAGATCTTTGAGCAATCGCTCGAGGCGATCGGTTTTGAACGGCGCGTCGCCACGCGCCTCACCTTGCGGGCACTGGCGGCATAGGCCGCCGAAGCGCAACTGCAGCCAAATCACCACCGACTCCTCCAGACAGGCGACCCCCTCCAGCTGGCTGTGGGGGTCGTCGCTGAGGTCTTGAGGGGCGAGATACCAAATCCCCGCAGCCTCGCCCAGGTGGTTGCGCCGTTCCTGGATCAATTCGCGCAGTTGGCCATCGCCACTGAGTTGGCCGAAGGGTGCGATGAGCAGGTGCAGGCGCTGTTGCTGGGGGCTGAGCTGTTGCTCGGCCTGATGCTCTGTCTGCGGTTCGATGGCGTTGCGATTCGGAGTCATGGGGCGAACTGGATACTTGGATCAACAGCACAACGATAGCGTTATGATGTGAGCTCGTTCTCTCCCGTTCTTCCGTAAAAGCAATGGCTGCTACCCCGATCCATCCAGACCAGTCCATCCAGTCAGGCCAGTCGATGCATCCAGGCCACTCCATCCAGCCAATCCACCCAGCGTCAGCCGGTGCAGACCAAGAGCCGATCTCGGTGCATGCTGCTGGTGTCGACGCGGCCTTGCGTCAGCGCTTTGGCCCCCGGGTGCGTCGCCTGCATGCCCGCATTGGCGCCGCTCACCACCAGGCCGAGGGCATGGTGTTTTCCAAGGCCCTGTTGGCGGGGGAGGTGCAACCGCTGCAGTTGGCTGCCCTGATCCGGGCGCTGGCTCCGGGCTATGCCGTGCTGGAGCAATGGGGCCCTGAGCTGGCTTCGGCCCTTGGTGCCACAGCGTTGCCTTGGTCGGCCATGGCCCGCTCCGCTGCCCTGGCCCACGATTTACAGCTGGTGGCCGCGCTACCGGCCACGCCTCCTTCAGCGGCAGCGGCCCTGTGGGTGGAGCAGTTGCGCGCTCTGGCCCAGCAGGCACCCCACCGCTTCCTGGCCCATGTCTATGTGCGCTACGGCGGCGACCTCTCTGGCGGTCAACACTTAGCGGCCCAAGCCAACGCGATCCTGGCGCGGCATGGGCTGCCGGCGTTGCAGTTCTGGCAGTTTGATCGCGACGTTTTGGCGCTCAAGCAGGCCCTGCACGACGGCTTTGAGCAGCTGGATCTCGACGCCGGCGAAGAGGAGGAACTGCTGGAAGAAGCGGTGTTGGCCTTCCAAGCCACCCAACGCCTGTTGGCCGAATTGGGCGCGATGGCCTGATCGGCTCACCCCG
>CAYFKI010000299.1:0-1839 GCA_964343525.1 uncultured Cyanobium sp. | reverse complement strand
GTCACCGCCTCCGGGCTTCCTGAAAGCACCACCTGGGCACTGCTGTTGTCGTTGGCGATCACCACCCCATCGGTGGCTGCCACCAGCTGATCCAGCTCATCGCGATCAAAGCCCATCACGGCACTCATGGCCCCACCGCCAGCCGCCGCCATCAGGGTGCTGCGCTTCTGCATCAAGGCCAGGCCCGTGGCGAAGTCGAACACTCCAGCCACGTGCAGGGCCACCAATTCGCCGAGGCTGTGGCCCGCCACCACCGACGGGCAGCGGCCCTGGGCCTGTAACTGGCTGGCCAGCAGGCTTTCGATCACAAACAGCGCCGGTTGGGTGTTGCGGGTGTCGCCCAGGTCGGCCAACGCGCCCGTTCCTTCCCCCTGGCAGATGGCCAGCAGGTCGCGGCCCAGAAGCGCTGAGGCCTGATCGAAGCTCGCCCGGGCACCGGGAAGGTCGAGCAGGCCCTCGGCCATGCCGACTTTTTGTGATCCCTGGCCAGGAAACACCCAGGCAATCCCCATGGGACCGTCGCTGTAAAGGTCGGCAGGAGATTAGGGCGAGCCGGCCTTAGGGCTTCGGGCCGCTCCAGCGCAGCAGGGCCCCACCCCAGCTCAGGCCAGCGCCAAAGCCGCTAGAAGCCAGCAGATGACCGGGCTGCACGCGCCCGTCTTTGACGGCTTCATCCAGCATCAGGGGGATGGTGGCCGCCGAGGTGTTGCCGTAGTGGGCCAGGTTGCTGAGCACCCGCTCATGGGGCACGGAAAAGCGGTCGGCTACCGCATCGAGGATGCGCTGGTTGGCCTGATGCAGCAGCAGCCACTGCAGTTGGTCTGGCGTGGTGCCGGTGGCTTCGAGCAGGTCGGCCAGGATCGCCGGCACTTCGCGCACCGCGAATTTGTAGACCTCCTGGCCATTCATCTGGATCGGTGCGAAGCCCCCTTTTTGGGCGGTGAGCCCATCGAGCAGGGGCTCGTGCTGGTTGGTTTGGGCCAGGGTGAGGCAGCCATTGCGGCTGCCATCGGAGCGCATGCGGAAGCCCAGTAGGCCGCTTTCAGATCCTGGGCAGGCTTCCACGGCCACGGCCCCCGCCCCATCTCCAAACAGCACGCAGGTGCTGCGGTCGTCCCAGTCGACCCAGCGACTGAGTTGGTCGGCACCGATCACCAGGGCCCGGCGCATGGAACCGCTGGCCAGGTATTGCCCGGCGGTGATCAGGGCAAACAGAAAGCCGCTGCAGGCGGCGGTGAGGTCGAAGGCCACGGCCCGCTTCGCCCCGAGGGCGGCCTGCACCCGGGGTGCGGTGCCAAACAGATCATCGGGGCTGGAGGTGGCCAGCAGGATCAGATCCACATCCTCTGCGGCCCAGCCGGCGTGGTCGAGGGCCGCTTGGGCAGCCTGCGCCGCCAGGCTGGTGAGCGATTCATGGGGTCCAGCGACCCGGCGGGCGCCGATGCCGGTGCGGGTGCGAATCCAGTCGTCGTTGGTGTCGACCCGGCTGCTCAGCTGGGTGTTGCTGATGCTGGCGCTCGGAACGGCGCTGCCGCTGCCCACCAGAGCCATGCCCAGGGGAAGCGGGCCTGCGGCCGCCCCTGGATTGGGTTGTGCAACGCCGCCCAGCGACACGAAAGCTGCCCGGATGTGGGCTCAGTCAACCACAGGCGCGCCGGCGCTGAGGGCATGGAGGTTGTCCATCACCCCATGGTTGGCGGCGGAGTGGGCCAAGCGCAGGGCACTGATCACCGAAAGGGCCTTGCTGCTGCCATGGCCGATCACGCACACCCCATTCACGCCCAGCAGCAGCGCACCGCCGTGTTCGGCATGGTCGAGCCGTTTTTTGATGCGGCGCAG
>CAYFKI010000298.1:1591-1849 GCA_964343525.1 uncultured Cyanobium sp. | reverse complement strand
TGAGATCTCGATGGCCACAAACCATCTGGGCCACTTCCTGCTCATCCAGCTGCTCCTGCCGGACCTGCGCCAATCGGCCCATCCTTCGCGGCGGCTGGTGATCCTTGGCACAGTCACCGCCAACTCGAAGGAACTGGGAGGCAAAATTCCCATCCCGGCTCCAGCCGATCTGGGAGATCTGTCCGGTTTTGCCGCGGGCTTCAAAGCACCAATCGCCATGGCCGACGGCAAACGGTTCAAGCCGGGAAAGGCGTACAA
>CAYFKI010000298.1:0-1581 GCA_964343525.1 uncultured Cyanobium sp. | reverse complement strand
ACCCAGGAGTTGCACCGCCGTCTACACCAGGACACCGGTATTGTGTTCACATCGCTCTATCCGGGCTGCGTGGCCGATACCCCCCTGTTCCGCAACACTCCCCAGGCCTTCCAGACGATCTTCCCCTGGTTCCAGAAGACAATCACCGGTGGCTATGTGAGCCAGGCCCTGGCCGGTGAGCGGGTGGCCCAGGTGGTGGCCGATCCAGACTTTGCGGTGTCGGGCGTGCATTGGAGCTGGGGCAACCGTCAGAGCAAGGGTGGCAAACAGTTCAGCCAGGAGCTCTCCGATAAGGCCAGCAATCCGGAAACGGCACGCCTCACCTGGGAGTATTCGATGAAGCTGGTGGGGCTGGCCTGACATGGCCCTGCGGCCGCCGGCAATTCTTGGCATCGGCAAGAACTACGCCGACCACGCGGCCGAACTGGGCGGCGCCCTCGGCGCTGCCCTGCCGTCACACCCGGTGGTGTTCTTCAAGAATCCCGCCAGTGTCATTCGCAGCGGCGAAGCCATCCTGCTGCCACCGGTGGTGCGCACGGAAGCACTGGGTGTTGACTACGAAGGCGAACTGGCGGTGATTCTTGGTTCCGATGCCCGTGATGTGCCTGAAAACCAGGTGCGCGATGTGATCACGGCGGTTGCCTGCGCCAACGATGTGAGCCAGCGCTGGTGGCAGTGGCAGGCGGGCGGCAGCCAGTGGAATCGCGGCAAAAGCTTCGACACCTTCTGCCCCCTGGGGGATCCGATGTCGATCGCAGCCATTGACGATCTGCAGAACCTGGAGCTCACCACCCGCCTGAATGGAGAGGTGGTGCAGCAGGCCAACACGGGTCTGATGCTCTTCTCGGTGGCCCGCCTGATTGCCGAACTGAGCCGTGGCACCACCCTGCTCGCGGGCACAGTGCTTCTCACGGGCACTCCCGCCGGCGTGGGCGCTGGCCGCACCCCACCACGCTTTCTTCAGGATGGCGATGTGGTGGAGGTGGAGATCAGCGGTGTGGGCCTGTTGCGTAACCCCGTGGTTCAGGGGGATTGAGCACAGCCACGGTCGGGACAGGTGCGCTGCGATTCCCCTGAACGGCGAACGGCCCACGGGCAGGCCTTGCACCAAGGGGCCAGGGGCATACCGGCTATCGGCCTGATCAGGCACTAGACCAAGCCATCTGTCTTGATCGGATCGCATCGGCCGATCAAGACCGATCCATCAAAAAATCAATCCATCAAAAATCAATCCACCGAAACCGATCCCACAGAACCGATCAATCAAAACCAATCAGTCAAAACCAAGCAGATCAAAAATCTCGCGATCCTTGAGGGGCTCGGCCTCCAGCGGCTGGACGCTCTCCAGCATGGCCGAAGCGAGACGCAGGTATTCCTGCTGTACCGCCTCCACCTCAGGGCTGGGTTCCATCTCGAAGATGGTGCACTTCTTCAGGCGGGAGCGGCGGATCGCGTCGACGGCAGGGAAATGGGCCAAGGTCTTCATGCCGACCCGATCGTTGAAGCGATCGATCTGATCGGTGTCCTTGGAGCGGTTGGCCACCACACCCCCCAGACGCACCTTGTAGTTCTTGGCCTTGG
>CAYFKI010000297.1:0-1854 GCA_964343525.1 uncultured Cyanobium sp. | reverse complement strand
GCCCCGAGGCAGAGAATCACCAGCAGCAGGCTGCCGCCCATCAGGCTGGCGAGCAGCAGTCGCAGGCGCACAAACATCCGCAGGGCTTGGCTTTGGAACCTTGCCTGAAGTTTGCCTGGTTAGGCCTCCTCTGGCTCACGCGTGTGAAGCAGCGCATAGAGCTCCCGTTTGCTGTGGCCACTGCTCTCGGCCAGGGTTTTGGCGGCTTCCCGGCTGCTCATGCCCTGCGCCACGAGGTCCTCGAGGCTCTGCCTGAGGGCCTGGGGATCCCAGGGCTGCTTGGCTTGCGGCGGAGCCCCGCCCAGCACCAGCGTGCATTCGCCCAAGGGTGGTTTGGCTTGAAAGTGGGCCAGGGCCGCCCGCACCGTGGGGCCGATTTGCTCTTCGTGTTTTTTGGTGAGTTCCCGGGCCACCTGCAGGGGGCGATCGCCCAGCACAGCCAAGAGGTCTTCCAGCAGATCCACCAGCCGATGGGGTGCTTCAAACAGCACCAAGGTGCGCTCGTCGCTGGCTAGTTCCGCCAGCCGCTGGCGGCGTTGGTTGGTTTTTGGCGGCAGAAAGCCCTCAAAACAAAACCGCCCGCAGGGGAGGCCGCTGCTCACCAGGGCGGTGGTCACCGCACTGGGGCCAGGGATGCAGATCACCGTGCGCCCCTGCTGACGCGCTTCTTTCACGAGCATTTCGCCAGGATCTGAAATGCCCGGCAGACCCGCATCGCTGATCACGGCGAGGGCCTCGCCCGCCTCCAAGGCCGCCAGGAATTCGGGGATGCGGCTGGTTTGGTTGTGGGCGTGGAAGCTCACCAGCCGGTTTTTGAGGCCCAAGGCCTGCAGCAGCAGGCCGCTGCGGCGGGTGTCCTCGCAGGCAATCCGCTGCACACCAGCCAACACCTGGCGGGCCCGCGGCGAGAGGTCGCCCAGGTTGCCGATCGGCGTTCCCACCAGATAGAGCACCCCAGCGGCGGGTTCGGTGGTCTGCACGGCCCGTGGCTCCTGCACAATGCTGATCCCAGCCTTTCCATGATGCCGGCCGCCCCAGCTTTGCCCTCCGGTATCCGCGTGGAGGCCTTGCTGGCTGAGCTGCGCCGCTTGAGTTGGGGAGCTGCCGACATCCTCTTGGCCTATGGCCGCGGCGAGCAGCCGCCCTATGGCTTTCCGATGGCGCTCAGCGTGGACAACGGCGGCGAGGGGCCCGTGAGTGCCGCGGATTTGGCCGTGAACCAGTGGCTGCTGGATGGCCTGGAGGCGGCCTTCCCGAGGGCAGGCTGGACCCTGCTCAGTGAGGAAACGGCCAAGGAGCAGCTCGCTGGCTTGCCCCCCGGCCAGGGCTTGGCGGCCGAGTGGCTGTGGATTCTGGATCCCCTCGATGGCACCAAGGATTTCCTCCAGGGCACCGGCGAGTACGCCGTGCATTTGGCGCTGGTGCATCGCCAGCGGGCGGTGCTGGGGGTGGTGTTGCTGCCCGAAAAAGACGAACTCTGGATTGGCCTGGTGGGAGCCGATGGATCCGCCGGCGAGGCCTGGTGCGAAAACCGAGCCGGGGAGCGTTCTCCGGTTCGCTTCAGTGATCGATGCGAGCTCGGGGAATTGGTGCTGGTGGCCAGCCGCAACCACCGCGATCAACGCCTCGAGCAGCTGCTGGAAGCCCTGGCCCTGGGCGACACCATGGCCATCGGCAGCGTGGGGGGCAAGGTGGCCACGATCCTGCGCGGTGAGGCCGACCTCTACATCTCCCTTTCCGGCAAGAGTGCCCCCAAGGATTGGGACATGGCCGCCCCGGAGGCCGTTTTGCTGGCGGCCGGTGGGGCGTTTACCCACGCCAATGGCGCTCCCCTCACCTACAACACCGGCGATG
>CAYFKI010000296.1:0-1857 GCA_964343525.1 uncultured Cyanobium sp. | reverse complement strand
CTCCAGATCAATGTGTTCACTGATCTGTTTTTCGCCTCGGGGATCCTGGGGGCGGCGGCTGGTCTGGGCTACGCGAATCTGCTGGTGCAAACCCCCTTGGGGTTGCTCTCCAATGCCCTGCTGGTGCCGCTGTTGCCGGTCTTCGCCAGGCTCACGGCCCCGGCCGATCGCCCCGCCTTGATTGGGCGGATTCGTCAGGGGCTGATGCTCTCCAGCGCCAGCATGCTGCCCTTGGGGGCCCTGTTTGTGGCGCTGGCCGGGCCGATTGTGGCCCTGATCTATGAGCGCGGTGCCTTCGATCACCAAGCGGCCGCCATCGTGGGAAGCCTGCTGATGGCCTATGGGGTGGGGATGCCGGTGTACCTCGGCCGCGATGTGTTGGTGCGCGTGTTTTATGCGCTGGGCGATGGCACCACGCCCTTTCGTCTGTCGGTGGCTGGCATTGGCCTCAACGTGATCTTTGATTGGCTGCTGGTGGGCGGCCCCACCCCTTGGGGCCGGCAGCTGCCGGAGCTCAATTTCGGGGCCCCTGGCCTGGTGCTGGCCACCGTGGCGGTCAATGCGCTCACCTGCGCGGCCCTGCTGCTGGCTTTGCAGGTGCGCCTGGGCGGGCTGCCCCTACGGGCTTGGATGCGGGATTCGTTGCTGTTGCTGGCCGCAGCGGCTGCCTGTGGTGGGGTGGCCTGGGCGTTGGCGAGCTGGATTGCCTGGCCCCATGGCCTGGTGGGGGGGCTGGTGCAAACCAGCTTCAGTGCGGCGGCCGGATTCTTGGTGTATGGGTTGTTGGCTACAGCAGCCCGGGTGCCCGAGGCCGAGCAATGGGCCCAGCAGCTCAAGGCTCAGTTGCGCCGTTTGCCGATCGGTCGCTAGCCGGATGAGCCCTAGTCGGAGAGGCGCACTTGGCGTTCCGCCCGCACCTGCACGGGGATTTCCAGGTGCGAGCGGCCGAGCATCTTGGGCCCCTCGACCGAGAGGATCCTGGCCTCAATGCCGAATTCTTTGAAGGCCGTTTCCATTTCCTGGATCAGCACCTTTTCCACCTGGGCTTCGGCATCCACCACGTTGCCGATCAGGCGGCTGCCGAGGGGGCCGATTCGTTGGCGCATGACCTCACGGGCATTGGTGACCTCGATGACCAGCACAGCCCGCGTTCAGGTGCAGCAACCCTATCGGCAAAAGGGTTCCAGCACCTCTTCCAGGTCCTGAAGCTGGCCTGTTGGAACAAAGCGCGCCAGGGGCAGGCGAGTGGCCCCTCCGCCAATCGGCACCTGCACGGCTTCCAAGGCCTGCCGGGCGGCCACTTCAGCGCCTTGATCGAGGCGGGCCGCACATTCAATCGCCAGGCTCTGGGCCAGCCCTGCATCCTTGAGATAGAGGTGCCATCCAGCCAGCTGCAGGTAAAGCCGATCTCCCAGGCTCACTTCCAGGTCGCGTAAATCGGCTGGTGGCAGGCTCATGGTGCGGTTCCGCTCAGGGTTCGCTCTGGGGACGAAGGCTGATCACCACACCAGCGTGCACCACCAGCAGGGTGAGCCAACCCAGGGTGAGCCAGTTCAGATGGGACCAGGGGTGGCGAAGGTTTTGCACCACCCACAGGCCACTGTTGATGGCCGCGAACAGGGCGCCATGGAGCGTGAGGTTCACGATCCGTTCGAAATGCCGGTAAGTGGGATCGTCGGGATTGGCGGGGCCGTACCAGCGGATAGGCATTGGGGTAGGGACCCGTGAACGGATCGGTGAACGGACGGGGGATGGGGCAGGGTTTGACGGATGGGCACCCCATGCGGTGAAAATGGTCCCATGCGCTTGTAGCTCAGCGGATTAGAGCATCTGACTACGGATCAGAGGGTCGGGAGT
>CAYFKI010000295.1:1059-1861 GCA_964343525.1 uncultured Cyanobium sp. | reverse complement strand
ACCCAATCCACCACGGGCAGGTTGATCGGACACACCCGCACACACACCTCACAGGCAATGCACTTGTCAAATTCGTAGTGGATCCGGCCCCGATAACGCTCCGACGGGATCAGTTTTTCGTAGGGGTACTGCACCGTGATCGGCCGGCGGCGCAGGTGATCGAAGGTGACCCCCAAGCCCTGGGCCAGCGCATTGGCAGCTCCCACCGCATCACGGGTGTAGTCGCCGACTTGTTTGAGAAACCCGAACATGGAGCGAAGGGGAAGGGCGAAAACGGTGAACGAGGAACCGAAAACTCAAACCATGATGGAGGGGCCCACCATCAGCCGCCAAAGGCCACGGGGAAAGCCAACTTGAGCGCGGCGGTGACGAGCAGATTCACCAGGGCGATCGGCAACAGAAATTTCCATCCCAGATCCAGCAACTGGTCGATCCGCACCCGGGGCACGGTCCAGCGCAACAGGATGGCAAAAAACACCAGCAGATAGGCCTTGAGCACGGTCATCACGATGCCCACCGAGGCGGTGATCACCTGCACCAAAGGAGCATCCACCGATTGGCCCAGCCACCCAGCCAGCCATTCCACGGGCACCGGAAAGCCCCAGCCCCCCAGGTACAGCACCGACACCAACAGGGCCGAAAGCACAAGGTTGATGTAGCTGCCCAGGTAGAAGAGGGCAAATTTCATGCCCGAATATTCGGTCTGGTAGCCGGCCACCAGCTCCTCTTCCGCCTCGGGCAAATCGAAGGGCAACCGTTCACATTCCGCCAGGGCACAGATCCAGAAGATCACGAAGCCCAC
>CAYFKI010000295.1:782-1049 GCA_964343525.1 uncultured Cyanobium sp. | reverse complement strand
CCCGTCTGCTGATCGACGATGGCCACGGTGCTGAGCGAGTTGCTCATCATCACCACCGCCAGCACCGCCAGCGCCAGGGGAATCTCGTAGCTAATCGATTGGGCCGCCGCCCGCAGCCCACCTAGCAGCGAATACTTGTTGTTGGAGGCGTAGCCACTCATCAGCAGGCCAATCGGCTGGATGCTGCTCAGGGCAATCCACAGAAAAATCCCGACGCCCACATTGCTGATCAGCAGGTTTTGGCCAAAGGGCACCACCAGCCAACTG
>CAYFKI010000295.1:257-772 GCA_964343525.1 uncultured Cyanobium sp. | reverse complement strand
GCACCAACACCAGCACCGGCCCCAGGGTGAACAGCAGGCTGTCGGCCCGGGCCGGGATCACATCTTCTTTCCACAGCAACTTGAGGCCGTCGGCCAGGGGCTGCAGCACCCCCAAGGCGCCGGCGTACTCCGGACCAATCCGCTGCTGCACAGCGGCTGAGATCTTGCGTTCGAGCCAGACGTTGACCAGCACCCCCACCACGGCGGCCACCAGCACCAGCACCATCGGCAGAGGCAGCCAGAGCAGGTGGGCGGCACCGGGGCTTAAACCCAATGCCTGCAAGGCCTGCTCAAAACTGGCCTCCAGATCGAGACCCCCTGGGGCGAGAGCCGGGTTGCTCACCATGACGGCAGCTCAGATGGACGCAACTTAGCGGGCCCCTAGGGGAAGCCATTGCCTTTCGGCATGCCCTG
Source organism: uncultured Cyanobium sp. (assembly GCA_964343525.1). Classification (GTDB taxonomy): domain Bacteria; phylum Cyanobacteriota; class Cyanobacteriia; order PCC-6307; family Cyanobiaceae; genus Cyanobium_A. The sequence continues at coordinate 358 of CAYFKI010000295.1, read as the reverse complement.
TGTAGATCTGGGTGGGGCGGTAGATCCGATTGGCGCCGAGCTGCTCTTTCCAGTGGGCGAGCCAACCGGCGGTGCGAGCGATGGCGAAGATCGGCGTGAAC
>CAYFKI010000295.1:0-247 GCA_964343525.1 uncultured Cyanobium sp. | reverse complement strand
GAGTTTGCGGTACACGAGGCCGGAATAGAAGTCGACGTTGGGATAGATGCCCTTGGGGCCCAGCCGATCGGCCGCCACCTGCTCCAGCTTGCGAGCCAGGTCGTAGAGGGGATCGTGGCCGAACTGGTCAAACAGGTCTTCAGCCAGCTTCTGCAGGATCACAGCCCGGGGATCTTTGACCTTGTATTCCCGGTGGCCAAAGCCCATGATTTTTTGCTTCTCGGCCATGGCCCGATCCAGCCAGGGC
>CAYFKI010000294.1:0-1864 GCA_964343525.1 uncultured Cyanobium sp. | reverse complement strand
GAAGAAATCGAGGATCGGCAGCAGCAGGTTGTCGGAGATGTAGCCGATCACGGCGGGTGGGGCCTGGGGGTAGGGAAACAGGTGGGCACAGTGTGCCCGATCACGGAGGGCCTAGGCGGCCATGCCCTTGGGCGCTGACGCTTTCTTGGCGTTACGTCGCTCCTCGATGTAGGCCTCCACCTCGCGGAACTTGGGCACCGAGCGCATTTCCAACTTCGAGCCGTCGGTGAGCACCAGCACCATGTCGCCCCAGAAACCCAGGGCCCGGGCCACGCTGCGCACCTCGCGGATCTGGCTGTACACCACCTGGGTGCGGTCGCGGCCGAGCCAGCCACCGTTCACCTCGATGCGGCGGCTGGTGATCCGGTAGCGCAGCCACAGGGCCCGCACAATGCCGCCCACGGCAAAGGGGATGCCAATCAGGCTGAGCCCCAGCAGCAGGTTGAAGATCAGGTCGCCCTTGGCGGGGCCGCCCTCGTAGAAGACCGTTTCCTGGATCTCGGCGCTCATGGGGTCAGGCCTGCTTGCTGCAGTAGTTGGGTGCATTCTCCCAGGAGAGCGCTGGGATCGCGTTCGGCGCTTCCGGGTTTGAGGCTGATCAGCAGCCACAGGGGCGGACGGCCCTGGTCGGGGGAGGTGGTAGACCCCCAATCACCAAGCTGGTTGAGCAGGTGTTGATGCAACAGCCGGCGCAGCTTGTTGCGCTGCACGGAGCGCTTGTGCACCTTGCTGCTGATCACCACGCCGCAGCGCCAGGGGCTGGGCGGGGCGCAGCGTTGGCAGGGGGGCAGCAGGGCGGTGCGGGCTTCGAGCTGCCTTAACACCAAAAAAGGGCCGTGGTGTTTGCGGCCCTTTTGGTAGATGCAATCAAACACCCGTTGACCCTTCAGCCGATGGCGTTGGGGCAGGGCCAAGGCGGCCTACACAGCCAGGCGAGCCCTGCCGCGACGGCGGCGGGTGCGGATCACGCGGCGGCCGGTGTGGCTACGCATGCGCACACGGAAACCGGAGACGCGCTTGCGCTTGCGGCTGGTGCCTTCCAGGGTCCGTTTGGTCATGGCAGCTGTTTCGCTCCTCTCGTCGCGTCGTGAATGGGCTTGACAGCCAACCTATCAGGCGGGCTGTTGGCCACCGGATCAATTGCTGGGTGGTTCGATCTGAATCAGCCAGCTGCCCAGGTAGCCGGCCACCGGGATGTCGCCGGGGGCTTGGGCCAGGGCATTGAACTGATACATGCCGTTGTTGAACGGATTGAAGATCTGCATGTACACGCCAATCGTGCCCTCATCGGAGACGGGAACGTTGGGGAACACCTCAATCGCATTGCCGCCATCGGCCAATTCGATCGTGGCCGGAATGTCTTGAACACACTTGGTGCGGGCAAGCATGCCCCCCTCGCTCATCTTGCAAAGTTTGATCTGCTTGGGATCAATCTTGGCGTCGAAATATTTGGGGATGGTGATGCTCAATTTGAGGATCGCGGTCTTGCGATCCTTCGGTTTGAGGATGAAGTAGTACTCCGACCGCGCCAGGGGCCGGGTGTTGGTCATGAAGTAGTAGAGCTTGCGGTAGTCCTTGGTGTTGTCCCAGCGGAACTCCATCAAGCTCGGCGTGGCCTGGGCCTGGGCCGGCTGGCTCAGCAGGTTGGGGGCCAGGGGGCTCACCGCCAGGGCTCCGAGCCCCAGGCCAAGGCCTAGCCCAAGACGGGGCGCTAGGCGACGGGCCGACTCCCGCAGGTTGTTGGTCAGCTGAAAAGAACCCATGCGGGCAGCACCGATCAGTGCGCCAATTCTCAGCAGCTGATGGAGGAGCTGGTGGGGTGGGTGGCCGGCCAGCTAGCTGGCCGGCCACCCACCCCACCAGC
>CAYFKI010000293.1:0-1874 GCA_964343525.1 uncultured Cyanobium sp. | reverse complement strand
GTTTTGGAGACCTGCGTTCTACCAACTGAACTAACGGCGCAAGGCCGATGCCCCCGGACAAAGAGGGAAGATCTGTTGTGTAACGATCCTCAGCGGTCGAAGCGTTGCTTGACCCGAGTGGCTTTACCCACCCGATCGCGCAGATAAAACAGCTTCGCCCGGCGCACCTTACCCCGTCGTTCCACTTTCACGGAAGCAACCTGGGGGCTGTGCAGCATGAAGACACGTTCGACGCCGATTCCCTGGAAAATCCGGCGCACGGTGATGGTCTCGTTGAGGCCACCGTGGCGTTTGGCGATCACCACGCCCTCGTAGGGCTGCACCCGTTCTTTGTTGCCTTCTCGGATTCGCACGCCCACCTTCACGGTGTCGCCCACGTAGATCTCGGGCAGATCGCTCTTGAGTTGCTCGGCTTCGAAGGAGCGAATCAGCTCATGGGCACTCAGCTTGCCCGTGGTGGCCTTGGCTGCGGCCTTGGTAGCGGGCTCAGCGACGGCGGTTGCCGTTGCGCTGGCGACCTCTGCTGCCTCAGGAGCGGCGGTCTCTGCGGTGCCTTGGGCGGCTTCGTCCAAGGTTCCCTCTACCAAATCTTTTGAATCCGATGCCATCTCAGTTCCGCGACGCCTGGCCAAACCGCCAGTGTACCGGCTCAGGGGTCACCCTCCCCCGCGGGCCCCGAGGGGTGGCTCCCTGGGCTTCGGGTGCGCCCCAGGCGGGATTGGATCCGCTGGATGGCCATGGAAGCACCGGTCGCCAACATCCACAGCAGCCCCAACCCATTGGCCACCACGTAAAGGGTTTCGCCATGGGGGCCCAACCAGGGTTTGAGCCACTCCCCCTCGTGCAACACCATCAACAGGTGGCTTTGGTCGCGACCCCATCCACCCCAATCCCTCAGCACGCGGTAGCTCACCCCGGTGGTGACGGTGATGGCCAGCGGTAGGAGGACGACGGGGGCCAGGGCCGCGTGGGCCTGGCGCAGGCGCTGGGCAAGGGGTGGGGCCATGGTCCCCAGCGGGAGTTGGCAATTGGTTGCTTGAATGATGTCGGATATCCAGCAGATTTGGATCTCCGCCTTGGTTAGGCCCGTTCCGTGTTGGCGTTCTGATGAACCTCTTTGCTGATCTGCTCGCGGGCTCCACGGGGGGAACCAGCAAGACCACCGCAGGCGGTGGCAAGGGGATGGGCTCGGGCTTGGTGGAAGCCGGCCCCCGCATCCAGAAAAGCCGGCGGGGCGTGGAAATCAAATCGGCCCGTGAGCTGCAGACCATGCGTCAGGCCAGTCGCATCGTGGCCACCGTGCTGCGGGAAATGTTCGAGATCGCAGCCCCGGGGATGACGACCGCCGATCTCGATCGCCATGCGGAACGGCGCATCCGGGAGATGGGGGCCACCCCCAGCTTCAAGGGCTACCACGGTTTCCCCGCCAGCATTTGCGCCAGCATCAACAACGAGGTGGTGCACGGCATCCCCTCCAGCAAACGGGTGATCAAGGCCGGCGACCTGGTCAAGATCGATACCGGGGCCTACTTCGATGGCTACCACGGCGATAGCTGCATCAGCCTGTGCGTCGGCGATGGGGCCCCGGAGGAGGCCCAGCGGCTGACCCGGGTGGCCCAGGAAGCGCTGATGAAGGGGTTGGCCCAGATCAAGGCCGGCAACACGCTGCTGGACATTGCCGGAGCCGTGCAGGACCACGTGGAAGCCCATGGCTATGCCGTGGTGGAGGACTACACGGGCCACGGGGTGGGCCGCAATCTCCACGAGGAGCCCTCGGTGTTCAACTTCCGCACCCGCGATCTGCCCAACATGACCCTCCGGCCCGGGATGACCCTGGCGGTGGAGCCGATCCTCAACGCCGGCAGCAAGGCCTG
>CAYFKI010000292.1:0-1880 GCA_964343525.1 uncultured Cyanobium sp. | reverse complement strand
CTGGATCCGCTGCGCTACCTGGCCCGCCATGGCTTCGAGCTCAGTGTGCTGCCCGTGCAGCCCAACGGCCTGGTGGATCTGCAGCAGCTGGAAGCCGCCCTGCGGGCCGACACCCTGCTGGTGTCGGTGATGGCCGCCAACAACGAAATCGGCGTGCTCCAACCCCTGGCGGCGATTGGCCGCCTCTGCCAGGCGCGGGGGGTGCGACTGCACTGCGACGCCGCCCAGGCGATGGGGCACATCCCCCTGGCCATGGACGCGCTGGGGATCGATCTCCTGAGCCTCAGCGGCCACAAGCTCTATGGCCCCAAAGGCGTGGGGGCCCTGGTGGTGCGCCCGGGCCTGGAGCTCGCCCCCCAACTCCATGGCGGCCAGCAGGAAGGGGGCCGCCGGGCGGGCACGTTGCCGGTGCCGCTGCTGGTGGGGCTCGGGGCTGCGGTGGAGCAGGCCATGGCCGACCTGGGCCCGCGATCGCTGCGGCTGATGGCCCTGCGGGATCAGCTGTGGCAAGCCCTGACAGCACTCGGGGGCGTGAGCCTCAACGGCGATGGGCACACCCGCCTGCCCCACAACCTCAACGTCACGATCGCTGGGGTGGACGGCACCACCCTGCACCAACACCTGCGCCGGCAGCTCGCCGTCAGCAGCGGCTCCGCCTGCAGCCAGGGCAGTCCCTCCCATGTGCTGGCCGCCCTGGGCCGATCGCGCCACGAGGCTGCCGCCTCGATTCGCTTTGGCCTTGGCCGCAGCACCACCGCCGCCGAGATCACAACGGCCATAGCGGCCGTGGGCGAAGCGGTGCGGGTGCTGCGGGGCTAGCTGGGGAGGTCCCGGCCGGGGTCAGGCTCGGTGGGCCGCCGCCGGGCGACCCGCCACTTGGCGCTGCGGCTGCGGGGGTTGGCGGCCTCTTCTGCCTCATCCGCCACCAGGGGCTTGCGGGTGACCCGCTGCAGCCGCCCATCGCTTGTGAAAGCCGTTTTCACCCGGCGATCCTCGAGCGAATGGAAGCTGATCACCCCAAACAAACCACCGTCCACCAACCAATCAGGCGCCTGATTCAGCAAATGGTCCAAGACGCCCAGCTCGTCGTTGACGGCAATACGCAGGGCCTGGAAGGTGCGGGTGGCTGGATGGATGCGCCCCCGCCGCGCCTTAGGCGGATAGCAACCGGCCACCAGGTAGGCCAGGGCTGCGGTTCCTTTGCCGGGGCCACCCCAGGGCGCCTGTTCCTTAATCCGGCGCGCAATCCGGCGCGATAACCGCTCATCGCCGTAGGCGTAGATCAGATCGGCGAGGGCGGTTTCCTCGAGGCGCTCAATCAGCTCGGCCGCCGTTTCACCGGCATCGGTGTTCATGCGCATGTCGAGGGGCCCATCGGCCCGAAAGCTGAAACCCCTCTCCGCCACATCCAGCTGGGGGCTGCTCACCCCCAGATCGGCCAGCACCGCCAACACCGGCCCAGGCGGGGTGTAGTGGGCGAAATTGGTGGCCACGATGCGCACGCGATCACCAAAAGACGCCAGCCGCTCGGCCGCTGCGGCCCGGGCCGTGGGGTCTTGATCGAGGCCGATCAACCGCAAGCCTGGATGGGCCTCCAGCAGCAGGGCGCTGTGGCCGCCGCCGCCCAGGGTGCAATCCACCAGCACCCCTTCCCCCCCCGGCTGCTGGGCCAGCAACAGGGAGAGCTCGGCAAAGGAGCTGAGCACCTGCTCCGCCAACACGGGCACGTGATCAAACGCGGGCGCCAGGGACCAGCAAAGCAATGGGCTCTTCCTTCCTAAGATCTCCCCATTGCTTTGCCAGCCCCGGCCCCATGACGCAGCTCGAGACGCGCACGGAGCCGATGGTGGTCAACTTCGGCCCCCATCACCCCTCGATGC
>CAYFKI010000291.1:0-1898 GCA_964343525.1 uncultured Cyanobium sp. | reverse complement strand
GCCGCAGGTTCCTTCACGATCCACACCAACACCCTGATCGCCCATGACAAGGCGCCCCGTAGGGGGCGCCTTAGCACCGGTTGCAGATCAAAACCTTGGCATCTCAGGCTCAATCTGGTCGGGTGTCTGGGTTGTTGGCATCACTTGTCTGGGGCCTGGCAGGCACGGAATGAGATCACGTCTGGGAGAAGAGATGCTCGAGGCTTGACCTTCTCGATTGTGATCCCGGCTCGGGTTATGCAGCCCTGAGGTTCAATGTGCGGGGAACTGAAGTGGCCTATTGCTCTCTGCGGCTACGGGAAGGCGTTCGCGCTGCGTCTTCGAGATAACGGGTGCTTGACGCATGATCGGCGCACCTCCGCTGTGCGCACCGGCTCGGGCGAACCTGGCCGGACTCTGTTGGAGAGTGGGGTCCGGGTTGGCTCCCGGTCCTCCCCTCAAGTTCAATTTATGCCGCTTTGTCGCCTGTGGTGGCTGCTGGGGGTTCCTATTCCCGTACAGGGCCCGGATCGTCGCTTTGAACGATCCAAATGACGAGCATTGAGAGCAAGGCGCCGAAATAGCACCACACCGAACTAAAGGCATACACAAATGCTAGATGTGCAATCGCGAACGATGCCGCTAAGACAAGCGCCAGCCAGCGCAATCGTTGGTTGGAGGCAAGCCAGAGTGGCACGCAGATGATCACGGCGTAGAGGCACGTCAGCAGCTCTTGCCGCCCCGGATCAGACCAGTTCGCGTGCACCCCGTAATCGATCGAGCCCTGATGAACCCATGGACTGACAAGACCAGGATCCAACAGCAGCGGCACCCACAACACCGCGGCCAGTAGCCAGCCCAAACCCCACAGGCCCTGCATTACCAGCCGTTGCGCCTGTGCCAGCTGGCTGGCGGCAACGCGTAGGGCGCACCAGGGTATCCAGATCGGCCAAAGCGCATAAGCAAAACCGAGATAGGCCAACGCCAACGGCCGCAATTCCCAGGCTGGGCTCTGTTGCTGCAACGTCAGCCAGATGAGCCCTTCCAACGACTGTTGAGCTGCAAATAGCAACGGTGTACAGGCCAACGGAACATTGCGCTGCTCTGGTTGTTGCTGGGCGATTGCCACGCTGACCAGGCCAACCGGTGTCAGTGCCGCAGCTGCCAAGAAGCTGGCGCTGGCGGAAAAGCACATGGGTCTGCATGCGATGGGGAGACCCCGTCAGCCGCCGCGGTGGCGAGGTTACGGTCATTGAACTGCTGGGTTCAGACAACCCTGGCTGAGCTGCTGTATTGCAGCGCTACCGGTTCTCCACTGTGTGTGATGGGGATGGGCTTCAAGATCCGGCGTGACGACGCCACGCGTGATGATCTTGCCGGCCAGTGCTTTAACAGCTACGACGAAGCGCACTAGGTTCTTGTGACTGGTGGTGTGGTGTTGGTCTTGCTTCAGCGCTTCTGCCCTGTTTAGAGCCTCTTGAATCATCTGCCGTGCACCCGATCTGCATTCCCCTAAATGGGGAAATCTCCGAGTTGAGCTGATCCTGGTCATCCCCGCAAGCTCTCGCAGGCCTCGCCAACTCCATCCCCATCGAGATAGCTGCGCCCTTGGCGGAGCAGCGCCAGCGCCTGGCTCCAGGATCCGATCTGCCGGCAGGTGACACGAGTGCCGCCAGAAGGCGCAGAGGGCTGGACGGTTCCTCCTGCACGGGGCACGCTCGCTCCTGACCGCCGCATCCGTCGGTACTCCCACGGGCGTGTGATCCCCCCGGGAACCTGCCACACCCCATACCGCCGTCGGCTGGCCCTGTACTCCGCCTCCAGGTACTCCTTGGCATCGCAACCGCCCAGGTACTGGCGATACGCAAACGCCTGTCCGTCCTCCACCAGCACCAGGTTGATGTTGATGTCGGAGATCA
>CAYFKI010000290.1:0-1906 GCA_964343525.1 uncultured Cyanobium sp. | reverse complement strand
TCAGGTACTAGTGGCAGCAATGTCGTGGGAGTTCAAGTCTCCCCATCCGCACTTTTTCTTCAATGATCATCCTCAAGATTTCCAATGCCTCGGAGGTGATCGCCTCCAAATTGGGGAAATTTCTTGAGAGTTTGACCCCCGACGGATTCGACCAGGCCACGCTGGAAGACATCCTGTTGAAAAAGCTGATTGAAAACCTCCAGGCCGAGGGCTTGAAAGGGGAGGTGGCCGCGGTGAAGGGGCTGGATCTGGAAGGCAAGGAGATCGTGGTGCACAACAACATGCATGTGCGCCGCCACGACAGCTTTTAGGCGGTGAACCCGCAGGACTTTGGCGCCGAGCTGATCACCAGCCGGCGGAATCCGCTGGTCAAGCGCCTGCGCGATCTCCATCACGCCAAAGGCCGCCGTGAGCAGGGTCAGCTGTTGCTCGAGGGCACCCACCTGCTGCAGGAGGTGGTGCGGCTGGGGCTGATGCCGGCGGAGTTGGTAGCCACCGAGCGCTGGTTGGCGGGCCATGGCGCCCTGGTGGCGGCGCTGCCTGACGGGGTGCGCGGCCATCGGGTGGCCGAGCTGGTGCTCGAGGCCGCCGCCTCCACCGCCCATCCCGATGGGGTGGTGCTCACCTTGGAGCTGGGGGCGCTGCCGCTGCCCAAGGCGCCTGAGCCCACGTTTGTTCTGGTGCTGGATGGGCTGCAGGATCCCGGCAACCTGGGCACCTTGATCCGCACGGCCCTGGCGGCCGGGGTGGAGCAGCTGTGGTTGGCCGATGGGGCCGATCCCTTCCAGCCCAAGGTGTTGCGTGCCTCGGCCGGGGCGGCGTTGGCGTTGCCGATCCGGCGTCTGGACCGGCTGGCCCTCCAGCAGCAACTGGCGGCGGCGGCGGCCCAGGGACTGCAGCTGGCCGCGGCTGTACCGCCTGGTCCAGGAGATGGCAGCAGCGATGGCAGGAGCGATGCCAGCCCGATCCCCTATTGGCAGTTGGATTGGCGTAAGCCCACGGCCCTGCTGCTGGGCCATGAAGGTGCTGGGTTAACCCCGGAGCTGTTGGCCCTGGCCAGCCACCGCATCACGGTGCCCCACAGCCCAGCGGTGGAATCGCTGAATGTGGCGGTCTCGGCGGCGCCCTTGCTGCTGGAGCGGATGCGTCAGATCAGCCAGCAGGATTCGGGGGACCGCTGACGGGGGAGAATGCCCGTCACATTGCGCAGGGCAGCCCGGTGAGTGAAGGCACGATGTCTGAAGGCGGCTTCGATTTCGACGTGATCGTGATCGGAGCCGGCTACGGCGGCTTCGATGCGGCAAAACACGCCGCAGAGCACGGTCTCAAGGTGGCGATCGTGGAATCGCGCGACATGGGCGGCACCTGCGTGAACCGAGGCTGTGTGCCCTCCAAGGCCCTGCTGGCGGCCAGCGGCCGGGTGCGCGAACTGGCCGATGCGGAACACCTGGCGGGTTTTGGCATCCATGCCGCCCCGGTGCGTTTTGAGCGCCAAAAAATTGCCGACCATGCCAACCAGCTGGTGGCCACCATCCGCGCCAACCTCACCAAAACCCTGGAGCGCTCGGGCGCCACGATCCTGCTGGGTAAGGGTCGGCTGGAAGGGCCCCAACGGGTGGCGGTGCGCGAGGCCAGTGGGGTGGAGCGCATCTACGCGGCCCGCGATGTGATCATCGCCACCGGTTCGGATCCGTTTGTGCCGCCCGGCATCGAAACCGACGGCCGCACCGTGTTCACCAGTGATGAGGCGGTGAGCCTGGAGTGGCTGCCGCGCTGGATCGCCATCATCGGCAGCGGTTACATCGGTTTGGAATTTGCCGATGTGTACACGGCTTTGGGCTGTGAGGTCACGATGATCGAGGCCCTCGACAAGGTGATGCCCACCTTCGATCCCGACATCGCCAAG
>CAYFKI010000289.1:0-1928 GCA_964343525.1 uncultured Cyanobium sp. | reverse complement strand
GACCCCCTGCTGTTGGTGATCACCCCCACCGTGCAGGTGGCCCTCTGCCTGGATGGCCCACCGCTGGCCCGCCGCCTGGTGGTGCGGTTTGACCCCGAGGTGCTCAGCGCCGCCCTCACCCTGATCAACCTGCGGCTGGAGACCGACGACCCCGAAGCCGCCGATGCCCTGCGCAAGGCCTTGCAGCAACTGGGCTCGCTCCACAGCGACGAGCAGTTGGTGCTGCGCTTCTGGCCGCGGATGGCCGAGCGGTTGGCGGCCATTGCCCCCAGCCTCACCCTGCAACCGCTGGTGCATGGCGGCGATGCCTCCAAACAGGCCTCGGCCAAGGCGGTGAGCAGCGAATTGGCGCTGCTGGAGGCGCTCACCCACGAGGTACGCACGCCTTTGGCCACGATCCGCACCCTGATTCGCTCCCTGCTCAAGCGCCCCGACCTACCCGCGGTGGCCCGGCAACGGTTGGAGCAGATCGATGGCGAATGCAGCGAGCAAATCGATCGCTTTGGCCTGATCTTTCTGGCCGCCGAACTGCAGCGCCAACCCGGCAGCGACGCGCCCCTGGAGCGCGACGCCCTGGCCCGCACCGATCTCAGCGCCCTGCTGCGCCAGCTCGAAGACCTGTGGCAACGCCAACTGGCGCGCCGCGACCTCGGCTTACAGCTGCAGATTGACCCCGATCTGCCGCCGGTGCTCAGCGATCCAGCCCGGCTGGAAACCATGCTGGGGGGCCTGATCGACCGCTTTAGCCGCAGCCTCAGCGCCGGCAGCGTGGTGCAACTGACGCTCCAGGCGGCGGGGCCCAAACTCAAACTGCACCTCAGCACCACCGGGCTCGACAGGCCTGGGGGCCTCGAGAGCCGGGCCGACCCCGAGCACAGCCCGGAAGCGGCCCATGGCCGCGAGCAGGTGGGACCGGTGTTGAGCTGGAATCCGGCCACCGGGAGCCTGCAGCTGAGCCGCCAGGCCACCCAACGGCTGTTTGAACGGCTGGGCGGCAGGCTCACCGAACGCTCCGGCAGCGGCCTGACCGTCTTTTTCCCTGTCTGCTGAACCTGCCAGCTCAACCTGCCTGTTGAAGCCGTTTGTTGACGGGGTGTGAAGACTGCGTCAGGCAGGCGAATCAGCCCAAAACCACGGTGCTAGCTTCCGGCTGAAACGATCCCTAGCCATGGCAGCTACTGCGCTGAGCGGTCAACTTCCGAAGTACATCGGCAGCACAGGCGGCCTGCTGAATGCTGCGGAAACCGAAGAGAAATACGCCATCACCTGGACCAGCCCCAAGGAGCAGGTGTTTGAGCTGCCCACCGGCGGTGCCGCCCACATGAACGAGGGCGAAAACCTGATGTACTTCGCCCGCAAGGAGCAGTGCCTGGCCCTGGGCACCCAGCTGCGCACCAAGTTCAAGCCCCGGATCGAGGACTACAAGATCTACCGGATCTTCCCCGGTGGTGACACCGAGTTCCTCCATCCCAAAGATGGTGTGTTCCCCGAGAAAGTGAACGAAGGCCGCGTCAGCGTGGGTCATGTGGCCCGTCGCATCGGTGCCAACCCCAACCCCGCCAACCTCAAGTTCACCGGCAAGAACACCTTCGACGCCTGATTGCAGGCCCTGCGCCAATCAGCACCTATAAAGGCGGGGCCGAGTGCCCCGTTTTTTTTGCCCGCCGGTAGCCCCATGCCCAGCCTCGAGCGCGATGGCGTAGCCAAGCAGGCCTTCCTCGATCAGGTGGCGGCCGGCAAAAGCTTCATTCCCCTGTGGAAATGCTGGCCCGCTGATCTGGAAACCCCGCTCACCACCTGGCTCAAGGTGGGGGCCAGCAGCAGCCATGGGGCCCTGCTCGAATCGGTGGAAGGGGGCGAGCGCATCGGCCGCTGGAGCTTTGTGGTGAGCGATCCGCTCTGGACCCTCACCGTGCGCGGCGATCAGG
>CAYFKI010000288.1:0-1931 GCA_964343525.1 uncultured Cyanobium sp. | reverse complement strand
CGCCGATTGTGGGCAATGGCAACCGGCGCCTGCTGTTTCCCTTGATCGGATCCGCTGTCACCACCAGTGGCTTCGGCTGGCGTCTCCATCCCTTGCTCGGCAATTGGCTGATGCATTCGGGCCGGGATTTGGCGGCCCCCGAGGGCACCCCGGTGGTGGCGGCCCTCTCCGGGCGCGTGATCAGCAGCGGCCTGGCCGGGGGCTACGGGCTGGCGATCGAAATCGAACACAGCAGCCCGCTGCGCCACAGCCTCTATGGCCACCTCAGCGAGCTCTATGTGAAACCCGGCGATCGGGTGCGCCAGGGGGAGGTGATTGGCCGGGTGGGCAGCACCGGGTTGAGCACGGGCCCCCACTTGCATTTTGAGTTGCGACTTCCCGGCGATGGGGGCTGGGTGGCGGTGGATCCGGGTGATCTCGATCCCGGCCGGGCGGGGTCTGGCACCGATGCCATCGCCCTGTTGATGGGCCAGCTGGTGCAGAGCCTGGAGCGCCCAGCCAAGGGTTCGAAGGGCTGAGGCCCAGGTTCAAGTCAGGCTGAATTCAGGAAGAGTTCAGGCGGCGATGGCGCCATCGCGAAACAGCACCGTGTGTTGGGCCCTGGCGGCCACATCGTCTTCGTGGGTCACCATCACCACGGTCATGCCGCCCTGGTGCAGCGCCTCAAACAGATCGAGCACCTCGGCGGTGGTGCGGGAATCGAGGGCGCCGGTGGGTTCATCCGCCAGCAACAGGGCCGGGTTGTTGATGATCGCCCGCGCCACAGCCACCCGCTGCTGCTGACCGCCCGAGAGTTGGTTGGGCTTGTTCTCCAGCCGGTGGCCCAGGCCCACCCGCTCGAGGGCCTGGGCCGCCCGGGCCCGCCGTTCCTCGATCGGCACGCCGGCATAAATCATCGGCAGGCTCACGTTGTCGATGGCGCTCAACTGGGGCAGCAGATGAAATTGCTGGAACACAAACCCCAGTTCCCGGTTGCGCAGGTCGGCGAGTTGGTCGTCGTCGAGATGCTCGATCGGGGTGCCATTGAGTCGGTAACTGCCGCTGCTGGGCCGATCCAGACAGCCCAGGATGTTCATCGCCGTGCTTTTACCCGAACCCGAGGCCCCCATCACGGCGAGGTAATCGCCGCGAGACACCGTCAGGCTGAGGCCATTGAGGGCGCGCACTTCGGTGTCGCCTGCCCCATAGACCTTGCAAACATCCACCAGATCAGCCACGACCCTGCCTGCAGGGTCGGTGTTGACTGGGGGCGTTGGCTGGTTGGTTGGCAGGGTGTCAGCCAAGGACCCGGCTCGCCGCCGGAGCGCTGGCGATGGCTTGCTGGAGGATCGGGGTGCCGGCCACGGCTTCGCTCGCCCAGGTGAACAGCGGGTTGGAGAGAATCCCGCCGACGGCCGTCACAATCACGCAGCCCAACAGGGCGGTGCGCAGGGCCGGTAGGCCAGCCACCGACCAACTGATGGCGGGGTAAGCCTTCACCACGTCGGAGGCTTCCTGGGGTTCTTTCACCACCATCATTTTGATCACCGAGATGTAGTAGTAGATCGAGATCACGGAGGTGATCAAACCCACCACCACCAGCAGGTATTGGTGATCGGCCCAGCCGGCAAAGAAGAGATAGATCTTGCCGAAGAAGCCCAGCATCGGCGGAATCCCACCGAGCGACAGCAGGCAAAGGCTGAGGCCCAGGGTGATCAGGGGATCTTTTTGATAGAGACCGGCGTAATCGGAAATGCGATCACTGCCGGTGCGCAACGAGAACAGAATGATGCAGGCGAAGGCGCCCAGGTTCATGAACAAATAGGCGGCCAAATAGAGCACCATGGCGGCGAAGCCATCGGCGGTGCCGCACACCAGCCCAATCATCACAAAGCCGGCCTGGCCGATGGAGCTGTAGGCCAGCATCCGCTTCATCGAGGTTTGGGCCAGGG
>CAYFKI010000287.1:0-1940 GCA_964343525.1 uncultured Cyanobium sp. | reverse complement strand
CATGCTGATCCGCTCAACATCCCTGCTCACGGTGGGGGTAGAAGTACTTACGCGGCACAGGCAAGTTTCCGCCTTTGCCTCAGGCTTTGAGCCTGGCTAACACAGGATGGGCGGACCCGCCCTAAAGCTACCGGCCAGGGGATTTTGCCTCACAAGATTCCACCCCCCGGGAGTGGAAACTCAAGGAATAGCATTGGGCAATGAGTCTCGGTCGGGCTCAGAATAGCTCCGGAATCATACGCTAGTCAGCCTATAAAGGTGTGCATGGTGTTACAAAGGCTCAACTGCTCGCGCGCAGCCGGGGTTGCTTGCCCTTCAGGGCACTGCTGTTCCTTGAGGTTGTTGTTGATGGCGTCATGGGCCACGAATTCCTGCATCCTTTGAACCTGTTGTTGCTCTTTGGCTCAGTGCAGTAACGTGTGCTGGCCAGTGAATTCCGGGCGCTTCGGGTTGTCGCTGGCTTGGCGCATCTGCCTCCTGTATGGAGCGGCGGGGCGCCCCTTGATCAACCCCTTCGTCCAGGGGATGCCGCCTTGGCTCAACGGCTTGGCTGTGGCGGCAGCGCTGGCGCCGCGGCAGCACCCGTCACCAGACCCGTTCCCTGTCTGCGGTTCCTCTGGAGGTCCCTTCTGCGGTCCCTTCTGCGGTCTCTCATGCGGTGCGTTTGATGGTTCGTGCTGCGGTGCGTTTTGCGGTGTGTTTTGAGATCCGGTCTTGGCGTTGTCGCTCTTTGGGCAGCAGCGCACAGGCGTTCGCCATCGCCCAAATCTCGCCCGTGCCGCCAGCCCAGCATTCGCGGGTGCCTCGGGCGGCGCTCTCTGCCGCCCTGGCAGGTCAGCCCCGTGCCGCCAGCCGTAGGACTATGAGCCGCGCCGCGCTCAGCCTTCATCAGCGCTCCGGCGCAGCCGAGGGGCGTGCTCTCGCGGTTGGGACGCCACCAAGGTGCTCGCTCTCACTGGCGGCTCGCAACCAACCGCGACTTTGGAATCCTCCGTGGATGTCCTCGGTGGATGTCCTCAGCGAATTCCCTCAGAGCTTGGACAGGCGCCAGCCGGCATCCAGCAGCAGGATCTCGCCGGTGGTCTTGGCCGCCCCGGCTCCCAGCCACCAAACGGCATCAGCCACGTCTTCGGGCTGGATCACGTCCTCAAGGGCGGCGCGCTCCAACCACTCGGCGCGGTGCTGGGCGTAGCGCTCGGCCCCCAGTCCCTGCCGCAGCCATGGCGTGTCCACCAGCCCGGGCGCCACGGCATTGACCCGCACGCTCGGGGCCAGGGCTCGGGCCAAACCCACGGTCATGGCGTTCAGGGCCCCCTTACTGGCCATGTAGGCCAGGCTGGAACCCCGGCCCATGAACGAGGCCACCGAGCTGATGTTCACCACCGCGGCCTTGTCGAGCGCCTTGAGCAGCGGTTCAAAGGCCCGCGTCAGCTGAAACGCCCCCACCACGTTCACGGCGTAGATGGCGTGAAAGTCGTCCGACTGGAGGCCATCGAGCTGGGGCAGCGGCACGAAGCGGGTGGTGCCGGCGTTGTTCACCAGCACATCGCAGCGGCCCAACCGTTGTCGGGTTTCGTCTGCCAGGCGGCGGCACTCCCCGTCGTCGGCCACATCGGCCTGAATCACCTCCACCCTGCCCCCGTGCCGCCGGCAGGCAGCCGCCACCTCTTCAGCCGCCTGCGCCTGGCGCAGGTAGTTCACCACCACATCCCAGCCCTCGCGGGCATACCGCTGGGCGATGGCGGCGCCGATGCCGGACGATGAGCCGCTGATCACACAGACCTTCCCGCTGCCCATCGACTCACTGCCTCCGCCACGGTGACGTTAAGAGTTTGCCGAAAAACCAGCCCACGGGCCTTTTTCCACAGCCATGAGCTGATTTCCGGCTCACAAAGCCGAATCGACGCCGATCCAGTCTGCAAACAGCCCGCTTTCGGTAT
>CAYFKI010000286.1:0-1958 GCA_964343525.1 uncultured Cyanobium sp. | reverse complement strand
CGGCTGGAAGGGCCTCAATGCCGCCCTACAGGCGATCCCGGCCTCCCCGCCAGAGTCCCCGGCGCTGCCGCCGCAGGACCCCGCACTGCCCCCGGATCTGGCCGAGGCCAGGGAGCGGTTTGCCGCCGCCCTCAACGACGATCTCAATACTTCGGCAGCCCTGGCGGTGCTATTTGAACTGGCCAAGCCCCTACGGGCCCTGGCCAATCGCCTGGCGCGGGGAGATCAGGAGGCCCAGCTGGAAGTCCGACAAGACGCGCTCATCGCTCGGGCCCGGTTATTGACCGAGATGGCCGGCGTGCTGGGTCTTAAGAGCGAACAGGCCGATGCCACGGCCGATGAAGACACCCGAATCCAGTCCCAGATCGAGGCCCGCACCGCCGCCAAAGCAGCCAGGGATTTTGCCGAGGCCGATCGCATTCGCGCTGCCCTTCAGGCCGAGGGCATTGAGCTGATCGACAAACCAGGCGGCATCACGGAGTGGATCAGGAGCTAGGGGTGGGCATCGATGGGCCGTTAGGGCTCTTCCGGTAGGCGATCCGGCGCCTGTTGGCCGCGCATCATCCCCTCGATCTTGCGGATCCGCACCAGGGTGGTCTGCCACACCTCCAACTGGAAGGCGCGCTCCTTGGCGCCGGCGTTCACGGCCTGGCGGCAGTCCTCCACCAGCGCATCGAGCTCCTGGCCAGCCTCAAAGGCATCCCAGAGCTGGCGTTCCAGCTTGGCCCGTTCGATGAAGTTGAAACGCGCAAGCAAACCGGGCCAATCAGCCATGGGGCATCTGGGGCTCCAAGGGCCCATCGAAGTCGTCCCATGGTGGCGGGCAGCGCAGCCGCAGCACCACCCCCGTGGCCGGATGGCGAAAACGCAGGCCCCAGGCATGCAGGCACAAGCGGCGGCCACCAACCTCCGCAGCCGGCTTGCCATAGAGCGGATCGCCCACGATCGGATGGCCCTGTTGGGCCAGGTGCACCCGCAATTGGTGGGAACGGCCCGTGCGGGGAGCCAGCACCAACCGGGCCACAGGCTGGCCGTGGCGATCCCAGCGGCGCTCCAGCAACCGCCAGTGGGTTTGGGCAGGCTTGCCCCCCATCACCTCGGGCACTGGGCCATAGCGGGGCGGCCGGGTGCTCAGCCGGGCCAGGGGGCTGGTGATGCAGCCGCCCTGGGCCTGCGGGTGGCCCATCACCAGTGCCCCATAGGCCTTGCCCACCTGCCGTGCGGCAAAGAGGGCACTGAGTTGGCGGTGGATCAGCGGGGTGAAGGCCAGCAGCAACAGGCCTGAGGTGCCCTGATCGAGGCGATGCACCAGGCGCAGCTCGGGCCAGCGGCGCTGCACCCGCGTCACCAGCGAATCGCTCAGATCGGGGCCCAGGCCTGGCTGGCTGAGCAGGCCCGATGGCTTATGGAAGGCCGCCAGATAGGGGTCTTGGTAGAGCAGACGGGGTTCCAGATCCACAGGGACGCCTCCAGCCGGCAGGGGCGATGGGAAACTGGAGCGCCGAAACCTACAGGGACCCCGCCGTGAAAGCCATCAGCGTGCTGGGATCTACTGGCTCGATCGGCACCCAGACCCTCGAGCTGGCCGACGAATTCCCGGATCGGTTCAAGGTGGTGGCCCTCACCGCCGGCAACAACCTCGATCTGCTGATCAGCCAGATCCAGCGCCATAACCCGGAGGTGGTGGCCCTGGCCAACGCCGAGCGGGTGGCGGAGTTGCGCACGCGCCTGCAGGCCCTGGAGCCCGCCGCCCAGCCAGCCCGAATGCCCGAACTCCTGGGCGGCACCGAGGGCCTCTGCGCCGCCGCGGCCTGGCCCACGGCCGAGCTCGTCGTAACGGGCATCGTGGGCTGTGCCGGCCTGCTGCCCACCCTGGCCGCCATCCGCGCCGGCAAGGATCTGGCCCTGGCCAACAAGGAGACCTTGATCGCCGCCGGCCCGGTGGTGCTGCCGGAGCT
>CAYFKI010000285.1:0-1978 GCA_964343525.1 uncultured Cyanobium sp. | reverse complement strand
CCAGTGCCAGGCCAACGCAAAACCAAAGCCAAAACCAAGGAAGACTTGGCGCCAGACACCGAACTCTCAGCAACAAAATACAGATCAACCAAACAACAACGGCCTCTTTGAATAGGGGCATTATGAATCAACAATCTGCGAGCAAAAGAGGCGATATAAGCATCAACGAGGCAGCCAAGATCCAGGGGCCATCCTCCCTCTCGCTATCCCTCTCAAAGTCCCTCTCCAAATCTCTCTCAAAATCCTTCTCACAATCCCTCAGCCCTCCATCCTGCCAACGATCCTCAGACCATCCAAAGGGCTGGCCGAAGGCCGGAAGCCGCCCGCGCACCTGCCCCAACCCTGGGGGCCTTCATCAACAATCGCCGTGGGGACGCGGGATCAGCGGCGATCAATGCGATTCTGAGCGTTGATTCCTGCGGCCATGGGAGGGGGCCATCCCCAGCACGTGCCATGAGCTTCTTCGTTCAACTCACCGACGCCATCGCCGAGCGCCAGTCGCTGCTGGTGACTGGGCTGGATCCCAACCCGGAGATGCTCCAGAGCTGGGCCCAGCGCCATGGCATGGGTGGCCGCTCGTTCTTGAGCCAGGCACGCCACTGGATCAAAACGGTGATCGAGGAAACGGCGCCCCACGTGTGCGCCTACAAACCGAGCTTGGGCTTCTACCAGGCCCTCGGGCCGGTGGGCCTGGAGCTGCTGCTCGAGGTCCGCGACCTCGTGCCCCGCGAACTCCCCTTGATTGTGGACACCAAGCACGGGGACCTCAATTCCTCCTCGGCGCTGGCCCACTACCTGTTCAAGGAGTTCGGCGCCGATGCGGTGACCCTCTCGCCGCTGGCGGGCCAAGACATCGCCGCCCCATTCCTGCTGTATCCCGGCAAGGCCGTGGTGATGACCTGCCACAGCTCGAATGAAGCGGCGCGCCTGATCCAGCACTTCCCCAATGAAAGTGAGCCGCTCTACCTACGGATCGTGCGCGAAACCCAGCTCTGGGGCACGCCTGAGCAGGTGCTGCTGGAGGTGGGCACCAGTGATCCGGCCGTCTTAGCCCGGGTCCGCGCTGCGGCACCCCAACGCTTTTTGATCCTGCGCAGCCTCTGGGGCGAAGACGACAACCTGGAGGCGATGTTGCACGCGGGCCTCAGCGCCGCGGCCGACGGCCTGCTGTTGCCCTTGCCCCAGAACCTGCTGATTGAGGAGGCAATCGGGGCGAAATCCGAGGCGCTCAAGCAGCAAATCAACGGCAAGCGCGAAGCCTGGCTCCAGACCCAGGCCAGCACCCAGGCCGATTGCGCCGTGTGGCTGCCCCAACCCACGCCCCAACCGAAGCCGGCCGCCAAGCCGGCAGGATCCAAGCCCCAGCCTGAGCCTGCTGCGGAGATCGATCCCGAATTGGCCAGCCTGGTGGTGGAGCTGTTCGACATCGGCTGCCTGCTCTTTGGCGACTACGTGCAGGCCTCCGGAGCCGTTTTCAACTACTACATCGATCTGCGCCAGATCATTTCCGATCCCAACCTGTTCCACCGGGTGCTGCACGCCTACGCGGGCCAGCTGGAAGGGCTGATGTTTGATCGGATTGCGGGCATCCCCTACGGCTCCCTGCCCACCGCGACGGGCCTATCGCTGCAATTGCACAAACCGCTGATTTACCCCCGCAAGGAGGTGAAAGCCCACGGCGCCAGGCGCCTGATCGAAGGCGATTTCAACGACGGTGACCACGTGGTGGTGGTGGACGACATCTTGATCACCGGTGGCAGCGTGCTCGAAGGCATCGCCAAGCTGGAAAGCTCCGGGCTGGTGGTGCGCGATGTGGTGGTGTTCCTGGATCACGGTGGCGACCACCACCGCCAATCCAAGGAGCGTCTTGCCGTGGCCGGCTACCGCTTCCATGCCGTGGTGACGATCGAGCAGATCACGGCCGTGCTGCTTGAGGCCGGCCGCTTGAGCGAAGCCCAGGCCGCCACGCTGCAAAGCA
>CAYFKI010000284.1:0-2003 GCA_964343525.1 uncultured Cyanobium sp. | reverse complement strand
CCCTCACCGACGCCCAGCAGGAGCTCTACGACTGGCTGGCCGACTACATCGGCCAACACCGGCACAGCCCCTCGATTCGCCAGATGATGGAGGCGATGGGCCTGCGCTCACCGGCGCCGGTGCAGAGCCGCCTGCGCCACCTGCAGCAAAAGGGCTGGATCACCTGGCAGGAAGGCCAGGCCCGCACCCTGCAGCTGCTCGGGGGCCTCACCAGCGGCATCCCCGTGCTCGGCGCCGTGGCCGCCGGCGGCCTGGTGGAAACCTTCGACGACGTGCAGGAGCGCCTCGACCTGGCCCCGGTGCTCGACACCCGCGGCCTGTTCGCCCTCACCGTGAACGGCGACTCGATGGTCGACGCCCATATCGCCGATGGCGATGTGGTGCTGATGGAGCCGGTCAACGAACCCAGCCGCCTGCGGGAGGGAACGATCGTGAGCGCCCTGGTGGCCGGCAGCGGCACCACGCTCAAGCACTTCCACCGCGATGGCCGCCGGGTTCGCCTCGAGGCCGCCAACCCTGCCTATGAGCCAATCGTGCTGGACGCCGATCAGGTGAGCATCCAGGGCAAGCTCGTGGCGGTCTGGCGCCAGGTGTGACAGCCCGTATCGCCCTCCCCGAGAGGGCGGACCGCCTGCGGTGTAAGCTTTCTCCATCGAACGGCAAGGCCCAAGGGCCAGTCCAGGCGACCAGCGCCAGGCCAGCCATCGATCCCAACGGGGCCATAGCTCAGCTGGTAGAGCACCTGCATGGCATGCAGGGGGTCAGGAGTTCGAGTCTCCTTGGCTCCATTTGATCACCCAGGTTCAGCCTGGGTTTTTTATTGCTCTGGTCCATTCATGCCGCATGAATGGCAGTCGGCGTCCACCGCCTCTGAGATCAGGACACCGCCCCAGCCCACCGCTACCCGTCGTGCCGGCTGAGCCGCTCGACGGGTAGCGGTGAGCGGAAAGCACTGAGTCTCAGGGATCGACGCGGATCTCCCAGCCTGAGAGCACGGTGGGCCGATCTCCAGGACCACGGGTGATCGTGTAGGCAAAGCGGCTGCCGTCGGGGCTGATGAAGCTCACCAGGGTCTGACCGTAGGGATAGACAGCCTTGCCAATGCAGTCGGCGCTCACGCTGTAGGTCGTGCGCATCGTGCCGGTAGCACCACCGGTTCCGCGGTAGGTGAGCTCAACGCCACCGTTGCCGTCGTACACCTCACGGCCGGCTTCGGCGTAGGGCTTGCCATCCAGCATGCCGACCGAGCTGTAGAGGTACGTGCCCTTCAGGGTGGCGTTGTTACAACGGCTGGATGGAGAGGAGGGCTGTTCCGCCCATGCAGTTGTGGACGAAGCCAATGGCAGCAGGGATACCAACAGGGCCGGCAGGCTGAGCAGACGCAAACGGGCAACCATGGATACGGCGCGAGACTTTCTCCCGACAGCATGGCGGGCCTAGGGCACTTTCAGTTTTTTTGTCAAAACAGTGGCAGTCGGTGATGCCGGCGGAGCGACTCGAACGCCAAGACCGCCGTAATCTGCTTGCTGCATTGACGCGAGGGGAGCCGCAATGGCCCGGCAGATCCTGGCGCATGGTTTGGCGCAAAATAAAGTGCAACAATCACCCAGATAGGCCGCACTGCTTGAGATTTTATCCAGCCAGAGCTCTACATGGCATTCGGGGGGGGCAGAAGTTTTGACGTGGACTTTGGTGATCGGTCCTGGGTCCACGTCAGGAACACCAGCAGCAGTTGAACAGGCTCCAGGTGCTGCTGCTTGCCCGTTGCTGCTCTGATGAAGCGCCCTGCATCGTGGTGAGCGGCGAGGGCAACGCCATGGATCCCTGGCGAAACAGAGGCAACTCGCCCTAGTGTGCGAGTTGCAATGGAATCAAGTCGATGATTCCGACCAGATTGGCGCCTCTGGCTCTGTTGGGTTATGTGTTGTTGCGTGGCTGTGATGCCACCGTTTTGAAGTGGCTCCAGGAAAGAGGTGCGGCGACGCTGCTGCGAACGGCGGGAG
>CAYFKI010000283.1:0-2025 GCA_964343525.1 uncultured Cyanobium sp. | reverse complement strand
GACGACGTCAAAGAGGTGGCCACGGGCTTCGAGTGCGGCATCGGTACCGATCGCTTCACCGGCTGGCAGGAAGGCGATCGGGTGGCGGCCTTCAAGCTGGTCACCCAACGCCGCACCCTGAGCACCTAAGCAAGGGCCGTGACACCCCGCCGCGAGCCCCTGCTCTGGCTCCAGCTGATTGGCTTGGCGGCCATCCCCCTGGAGCTCCTGCTGGTCCTGCTGTTGCTGGCTGGCAGCGACCCGGGTCCCTGGCCAGGGCTGGAGCGCGTGGTGATCTGGGGCCTGGGGGCCGTTGCCCCAGCCGTGCTGCTCTGGCGCCAGCCCCCCGATCCGCTCTCGCTGTTGCTGCTGTGCACGCCGCCCCAACAACGGCGACCCGAGCAACGGGCGCTCACCCGTGAACCCCTGTCTGTTCCCCTGAAGCTGCTGCTGGCCAGTGGTGCGGCCCTGCTGCTGCCAGTGCTGTGGTGGCTCGATAGCCGCTCGGTACTGGCCGATTCCTTTGCCCTCCTGCCAAACGGCAACCGACTCCTGGCGCTGCTGGCGGTGGTTCCGGTGCTGGCCTTACTGGTGTGGCAGTGGCAGCAGCTGGTGCAAGCCACCAGCCTGCTCCTAGGGGGCGCAGAGGCCGGCTGGGAGGCTGGCGAAGAAGGTCTGGCCAGCAACGATCAATCCCAACTGGAACCGCGGCTTTGCCTGGGGCTGCCCTGGCTGCAGCTGCCGGCACTGGAACCTGAGCAAGACAAACCACCCCTGCAAACCCCGCCTAGCCGTCCGCCAGCGGTTGCTGAAGCGCTGGAGATCACCGAGCTGGACCACCAGACTGAGGGCGTCCCTCAAGAGGGCTCTGCGCCCCTGGAACCCGAAGCTGCTCAAGAGCCCGAAGCCGAAGCCGAAATCGAAGGCGCAATCGAACCCGAAATCGCAACTGAAGCCGCACCAGAGGCTGCAATCGAAGCCGCAGGTGCAGCGGCACCCGAGCCAGAGCCAGAGCCAGAACAGGAACCAGAAGCTGCCCTTGAGCCAGAAGCCGCCCTTGAACCAGAACCCACGCAGGAACCTGGGCAGGATTTTGAGCCGCAACCCGAACCAGACGCAGCACCTGAAGCAGAGCTCCAACCCGAACCGGAGCCGAAAGCCCAGACGGCACTGGAGCCCGAGATCACGGATGTGGCCTTCACGCCGATCGAGGAGCCTGAACTTGAGGTTCCAACTCCTGGGGAACCAGAGGAATCAGCTGCGGTTGCGATCGAACCAGAGCAGGCTGCCGAAGACGACCAGGGCACCAACCTGGATCAGCCAATCGGTTGAGGCCACCAGCTCGCCGCTGGAGAAGCGCATCGTCATCGTGGCCAGACCAAGGCCCGCCGAAGCCACCAGGGCAAACCACAGGCCTCGCCGTAATCCGCGCCATGGCGTGCGCGCTTCCTGGAGAAGCCGAGCCCTGAGCTCGGGGTCAAGCGAATCGGGACTGGGGGGCATCGGCTGAGGAGCAAGGCAGCTGGTGCCGGAATGGTAGTTTCGTGCCGTCGCCGGTGTAGCTCAGGGGTAGAGCAACTGATTCGTAATCAGTAGGTCGTCGGTTCAAATCCGATCACCGGCTTTCGTCAAACCAATCAAGCCGTCAAGGCCCTTGCAAACCAAGGTGGTTGGGCCATGGGGACACGATCGCTGGCAATGGTCAGCTTGTTGGAAACCCTTGCGGAAACATCGCCTGAAACCTGATCAAAACGGCGCCCATCAGGTGATCGTTGATCACACCACCAAGCCCTCTAAAACAGAAACCCCATAAAACAGAAGCCAACAAAAAGCCCCCTCCGGCTGGAGGGGGCTTTGGGGGTTCCGTTAAGGCTGTTTAGCCTCAGCCAATCGCAGGAGCGGTCAGAGCCACAGGGGTGGCTTCTGCTGCTGCCAGATCGAGGGGGAAGTTGTGAGCGTTGCGCTCGTGCATCACTTCCATACCCAGACCAGCACGGTTCAGCACATCAGCCCAGGTGTTCAGCACGCGGCCTTGGCCGTCGAGGA
>CAYFKI010000282.1:0-2028 GCA_964343525.1 uncultured Cyanobium sp. | reverse complement strand
CGGCGCTGGCGATCACCTGGGGGCGCCCGCCCTCCAGCACCGCCACCACAGAGTTTGTGGTGCCCAAATCGATGCCGACTATGCGCGCCACCGGCCCTCACCCCTCAGCTCGTGGCCCAACACACGCCGCATGCCTGCTCGCAGTGGCCGGGCGCCCCGGCCTTGGTACTCAGCTGGTCACGCTAACGGGCACTGGGCCTTCAGGCCGCACCTCTAGATTGTTGTGGCGACATGAAGGCCATGGCCAAGGGTCCGCGCCCTGTTCTCTTCGCCCTGCGGCGACGAACCCTCGGCGAAAAGCTGATCGACCAAGGATTTCACAACCTTGCCGTGCTGCTGGCATCAGTGGTGGGCCTTGTGTTGGCCGGCATCCTGTTCACCGTGGTGGGCGGCGCCCGCGACGCCGTGGGCCAGTTCGGCCTCAGCTTTCTCAGTACCTCCAACTGGGATCCGGTAGGCGGGCACTACGGGGCTTTCACCGCCATCTATGGAACGCTGGTGAGTTCCCTGTTCGCGCTGCTGATCGCCGTTCCGCTCGGCGTGGGCACCGCGATCTTTCTCACTGAATCCTTCATTCCGCAACGCCTCCGCCAGATCTTCGGGGTAATGGTGGAGCTGCTGGCGGCCATCCCCTCCGTGGTGCTGGGGCTCTGGGCCATCTTTGTGATGGAACCGTTCCTCCGGCCCGCCCTCAACGGTCTTCACAGCCTGCTGGGGTGGTTGCCTCTGTTTTCCACGGAACCCCAGGGTCCTGGCATGGCACCGGCGATCCTGATCCTGGTGGTGATGATCCTGCCGATCATCACCGCCATCGCGCGCGACTCGCTGCAACAGGTGCCCCCTTCGCTGCGCCAGGCGGCTTACGGGGTCGGCACGACCCGCTGGGGAGCGATTGTGCACGTGATCGTGCCAGCCGCCCTCTCTGGGATCACCGGCGGCGTGATGCTCGCCCTGGGGCGGGCGATGGGCGAAACCATGGCCGTGACCATGATCATCGGCAATTCCAACAACTTCACCTTCAGCCTGCTGGCTCCTGGAAACACCATCTCCTCGATGCTGGCCAACCAGTTCGGGGAGGCCGACGGCCTGCAGGTATCCGCCTTGATGTACGCCGCCCTGGTGCTGATGTTGCTCACACTGGTGGTGAACGTCCTGGCCCAACAGGTGGTGCGCCGCCTAGCGATCAAGGTCTGACCACCGTGACCCCGAGCCCTGTGAGCCCATCCCCGACAGCAGCGTTCCAGCGCGGCTCCTTGCGCCACCGTCCCGGGCTGGCCAGGAATCGCTGGAACCAGGTGCTGACCATTGTGGCCGGGCTGTTCACCGCCATGGCGGTGCTGCCCCTGGTTCTGGTTCTCGCTTATGTGTTGATTAAGGGAGGTTCCCTCATCAGCCTGCGTTTGCTCAGCGACCTGCCTCCAGCGCCCGGCCTTGATGGCGGGGGCATCGGCAACGCGATCGTGGGCACCCTGATCGTGACCCTGATCGCCAGCCTCATCGCCATTCCCGTGGGGGTTGGGGCTGGGATCTATCTGGCCGAGTATTCAGCCGGCGGCGCCTTCGCCAGATTCGTGCGCTTCGGCACCAACGTGCTCGCTGGCGTGCCATCGATCATCTGCGGCGTGTTCATCTATGGACTGATCGTGAGCACCCGCCTGTTTTTCGGCCAGAGCTACAGCGCCCTGGCCGGTGGTATCGCTCTCGCGGTGCTGATGTTGCCCACCGTGATCAAAACCACGGACGAAGGCCTGAAACTGGTTCCTGATGAGCTCCGCTGGGGTGCATTGGGAATCGGCGCCTCCCGGTTCGTGACGATCACCCGGATCACCCTTCCCGCCGCCTTCTCGCCCATTGCCACCGGCGTGGTGCTGGCCATCGCCAGGGCGGCCGGAGAAACCGCACCGCTGATCTTCACAGCCCTGTTCTCGCCGTTCTGGCCCGATGGGTTGCTGAACCCCATCGCGTCAATGTCAGTGCTGATCTACAACTTCGCGATCATGCCCTACGAGGCTCAGATTTCCCTGGCCT
>CAYFKI010000281.1:0-2033 GCA_964343525.1 uncultured Cyanobium sp. | reverse complement strand
CCTGGAAATTGCCGGCTCCCACGCGCAGCAGATAGTTGCTGCTGAGCTTGCCCCAGTTGGGAAGAGTCGCCTGCTTTTCGAGGAGGCCTCCGGCCGCTGAATAGATGTCTTCTTCGCCCAGTGATCCGTTCCAGACCCGGTAGCGATAGGCGGCAAATAGACGGGCATTCACAGGCCCGACCAGTGGCAGTGTCAGCAGCCCTGTGAGGTCGCCCCAGCTGCGAGTGCCGTTGGCAAAGTTGCTGGGATCCAGGGTTGAGGCATCGAGCGTCGCCTTGGCAGTCATTCCCAGGATGGGGGTCTCCAACTTGGCAAGCAGGCCGAATAGGTCGCCGATGCGTGCTGGTTGTGAGCTGGGCGAATCTCCGGCAGATTGCCCTGGTAGTACATAGCTATCTGTGGTGCCATCCAAAGCTCGGCGCACCATGAACTGCGGCTGAAGATTGAGTGAACCTTCCTGCTTGCTGCCGAACTTTATGGGATTAATATTGTAGCCAATGTAGAAGCCGTCGCGATCCTCGCCGTCGTCTGCCATGACCCAGCGATTTTGAACGCGCTCTTGTTTTTCAAAGCGTTGGTTGCGTTGGAGCGCAATGGGAAGTCGGTCTTCCAGGATGAGCTCGTTGCTGGCCGCCTGGATCACTAGGTCGCCATTGGCTTCTTGCCATGCCCTCACGCCGCGCACGTCAACCCAGGATTGTGCGGGCGTATAGGGGTCGTTTGTGAGGGCGGCGCGATCGGCTTGCCAGCCCTGTGGATTGATCTGGATGGTGTTGGCTTGAAGTCGCCAGCGACTGATGCTGCCTTTGACAAAGGGGCGATTTTCCCTCGTGAGACGCGATTGGAGTTGGTCTGGTCGTGTTGTTCCGTATGTATTTTCTTCTGAGAGATTGTCAAAGTTGCTTGGAGACACGCCTGCTCTTCGCTCTGCCGTCAGGCTTTGCTGGAATTGAAGATTGTCAATGCGTTGGTCGACGGTCGCGTCGATAGCCAGGCTTCGTTGCGCCTCTTGTGCTCCAGGGTTCGCAGTGAAGGTCTGCTCCTGGCTGGAGCCCCCAGCGCGCGGTGCCCCGAGCGCTGGGCCCGCCTTGCCACTGGCCACCGTGTTGAGCTGTTCCCCCAGGGGTTGCGGCCGGCGTTGCTGGCCCCCCCCCGGGCAGCCGTTGGGTGGAGCCATGGCCACCCCATAACGCGGTGGCGGGCTGTTGCCGAAGCGATAGCGCAGCCCCAGCAAGTAAGCATTGCTGCCCTCACTCACGCCGCTGTAGGTGCCGTAGGCGCCGGAGCGATGGTGGATGCGTCCCACCAGCGACCATTCCGGTGAAACGAGCGCCTCCAGCTCAAAACCGAGGTAATTCAGGAAGGTGGTGTACTTCTCGCGGAAGGTCTTTTCGTAGTTGCTGGTGCTGGTGTTGAGGCTCACCCCTTCCACGAAACCCAGGCTCAGCCAGGGTTGCAGCCAGGCGCGGAGGCCCAGGCCCCAGGTGAATTCGGCGAAGGTCTGGGCTGGTGTGGTCGCGAACGGTGTGCTCTGGTTGAACTCGCCGCCGGCTTGGGGGTTGGCGTGATGGAGCATCGCATTGGTGTCGAACTCCAGCGCCAGCGGACCGGCCTGCATCAGCCGTTTGTTGAGGCCGATGCCCCCGAGGTATTCGGGGCGCATCCGGCCTTTGAAGACGAACGTGTCGCCGAAGTTGGCGTCGATCATCTGACCGCCCCAAACGGTGGCGGCCCAGGGATGGGGGTGCCAGTTGGGTACCGGAGGCAATGGGGGCGGGCAGGCCATCGTCTGGGCAGCGGGCGACAGGGCCACCGGCGGCATCCGCCACTGCTGCGCGGGTAGTTCCCGGGGCAGACCGCTCACCGTGGCGCTGCGTTGATCGGCCAGAGGGCGCTGCTGCAGCGCGGTGATCAGCTCGCTGCCGAGGGGTGGCAGGCTGGAGCTGGTGCTGCTCGCTGCACTCCTGGCCGTTGCAGCCAGGCTGGAGCTGGCGGCACTGCGCCAGCGCAGCGGTTGATCGAAGGGTGTGCGC
>CAYFKI010000280.1:0-2042 GCA_964343525.1 uncultured Cyanobium sp. | reverse complement strand
CACCTCTCGATGCTGCTGGTGCGCTCTTACCGCACCCTTGCACCCTTGCCTGTGCCACGGGCAAGCCCGGGCCATCGGCGGTGTGTTTCTGTGGCACTCTCCTCACGGTCACCCGCACTGGGCGTTACCCAGCAAGCCTGGCCATTGGGGAGCCCGGACTTTCCTCAACCGACGCGGGCGCCGGTCGCGATCACCTCGCCTGCTTTCAACACCCATAATGCCGATGCGGGTTTCCCGCGTATGGGGCTGTAGCTCAGCCGGATAGAGCGACGGTTTCCTAAACCGTAGGTCGTGGGTTCGAGTCCCGCCAGCCCCGTTTGCAGCAGGCCGTATCAGGCACTACCGGTAGCGGCCTTCCCATTTCAGGCGCCGCAGCTAGCGTATGGGCAGTCGTCTGAACGCGATGACCCAGCTCCACGATTTGCGCCTGCGTTTGCTGGTGCAGCAGGAAAGCGAACGCATTGCCGGCAGCCAGCCCGATGAGCTGGACCTCTCGGTGGTGCAAGCCCGCTGCCTCTGCTGGCTGGCCCTGCTGGCCGAAGCCCATGAGGAGCAGGCCACCGATGCCGAGAAACGCGGCGATGTGGAGCAGGCCATGGGCTGGTTTGCTGATTCGATGCGGCTGCGCGACGTGATCAACGTGGTCACCTCGATCGAAATCCCCCTTCCTGCGGCCAGCGATCTGGCCGACGACCAGGCCGATCACCCCTACGACGACGACGCCGGCGACCCCCTGGCCGCCTGAATGCCATGATGGGCGTTGTGAGCACTAGGGAGTGCGGTGCCAGAAGAGCCCTGCCAATGCCCTGATTGCCAGCGGTTTTATCGGGAACACGACCGGTTGATCCGCGAGAACCCCACCCTGCGCCAGCAGCAGGAGCTCAGTTGGGCTGCTTTGCAATCGTTTCGCACCCTGGCTGGCCGGGTGATGGAAGAGCTCCAAAAGCAGCAGGAAGCTGCTGAAGAGGCGGGGTCTACGTCCCAGCCACCTGCCGCAGCCGCCTCAGGGGCAGCTCCAGCCGCCCATGGCGATGCCCATGCTGGTGCCCCCGATCCCATTCAGCAGGCGATGGGGGATCTGGAGAACATCAACGCCCATCTGTTCTCGATCGAAGCCTTGATGGAGCGCATTTTTGATGTGCGCGTGCCCGAGGAGGTGGAGAAGACCTTCCGCGAGTTGGCCGGGGAACTGGCTCCCGATCCGCTCAATGCCGATCGTCTCCGGCTCAACCGGCTCCTGCACCAAACCCCAGACCTGCCCTCTTAATCCAGCTCGCAGCTGATCGTGACCGGGTAGCTCTCGGCTTGCCAGATCCGTTGGGCGTAGTCGCGGATCGAGCGATCGGAGGAGAAAAAGCCGGTGCGGGCCGTGTTCAGCAGCGACATCCGGTTCCACTGGGCCCGGTTGGACCAGGCCTGATCCACGGCGCCCTGGGCGCGTAGGTAGTCGTTGAAATCGGCCAGCACGAAGAAGGGATCGCTGCCGGTGAGGTTTTGCAGCAGCGGCCGGAACAGATCGCCATCGCCATGGCTGAAATGGCCCTGCTCGATCAGGCGCAGAATTTCGGTGAGCTCCGGCATCGAGCCGATCAGCTCCCAGGGCCGGTAACCATCCTGGGCGAGCGCTGAAATTTGCTCGGCCGTTTTGCCGAACAGGAAGAAGTTGTCGGCACCCACCTGCTCGCGGATTTCCACATTGGCGCCATCGAGGGTGCCGATCGTGAGCGCCCCATTCATGGCGAATTTCATGTTGCCGGTGCCGGAGGCTTCCTTGCCGGCCGTGGAAATCTGCTCCGACAGATCGGAGGCTGGATACACCCGCTCGCCCAACTTCACGTTGTAGTCAGCTAGGAAGATCACCCGCAGCCGTCCTTCCATGTCGGGGTCGGCGTTGATCGTTTCGGCGATGCCATTGATGAAGCGAATGATCAGCTTGGCCATGGCGTAGCCCGGGGCCGCCTTGCCGCCAAAGATCACCGTGCGCGGGGCCGCATCGCCGGCGGTGCCATTTTTGATCCGCAGGTAGTGGGCGATCACTTGCA
>CAYFKI010000279.1:0-2050 GCA_964343525.1 uncultured Cyanobium sp. | reverse complement strand
TCGCCCGGGGCGGTTTTCTAGACGATGCCCCTGGGGCTGGCGGGAGCTCTGCGCCTGGGCCTGTTTCAGGCCTGTTTGGGCTGTTTGGCCGTCATCTTTGCCGGCCTACTCAACCGGGTGATGCTCAGTGAGTTGCACTTCCCCGGTTTATTGGTGGGAGGGGCCCTGGCCTTTGAGCAGTTTGTGGCCCCCAGCCGGGTGCTGTTTGGCCAGATCTCCGATGCCCATGCCTTCCAAGGGCGCCATCGCCTTCCTTACATCTGGTTGGGCACGCTTTTGTTTTGCGGCCTGGGTTTGTTGTCCATCCCGCTGATCTTCCACGTGGGGCGCCTGCTGGCGGTGGGTGCCCAGGCTCCCTTTTTGGCCGGGGCGGCTGCGCTCTGCGGCCTGTTTGCCTGCTATGGGCTAGCCATTTCCCTGGCCACCACTCCCTATCTGGCCTTGGTGATTGATCGCACCACCGAAGCCGAGCGGCCGAAGGCAGTGGGCATCATCTGGTGTTTGCTCACCGTTGGCATCGTGGTGGGAGCCATCTCCATTGGCGTCAGCCTCAAGGATCTCGATGGGGTTGGCGATCCCTCCGTGTTGGAGCCGGTGCTGTTCGCCTTTATGGCCAAGGTGGTGGCGGTGGTTTTGGTGCTCACGTTGGTGGCCACTGCCGGCATGGATCCAGGCCATGGGGGGCGTTCATCCACCGCTAGCGATCGTCAGGATGCGATCAGCCTGCGCCAGGCCTGGACCTTGATCACCGCCAGTCGTCAGGTGGTGATCTTCTTCAGTTTTCTGGTGCTGTTCACCCTGGCCCTGTTTCTGCAAGATCCGATCCTGGAGAGCTATGGCGCCCAGGTGTTTGGCATGACGATTGCTGCCACCGCCTCCCTCAATGCCATTTGGGGCGTGGGCACGTTGGTGGGCTTGTTGGTGGCAGGTCTTTGGCTGGTGCCAGCGTTGGGGAAACTGGCCACGGCCCGGTTGGGTTGCCAGTTGATCCTGGCCAGCCTGGTGCTGTTGCTGCTGGTGGGACTGCTTGCCAAAGTGCCGGCCCTGCAGGTTGTGATGGCCCTGTTTGGCTTGGCCGCCGGCATTGCCACCAACAGTGCCCTGGTGTTGATGCTGGATCTCACCTTGCCCCAGGCGGCTGGCACCTTTGTGGGGGTCTGGGGCTTGGCCCAGGCTCTCTCGCGGGCCCTGGGCAAGGTTTGCGGAGGCGCCCTGTTGGATTTGGGCTACTGGCTGGAGAAAACACTGTCCTTGCCTGAGGCGGCCTATCCGGCTTTTGCCCTGGTGCTGGGGGTGGAGAGCTTGATTGCTGTTGCTGCGCTTGTTGCCCTTGGCCGCGTCAATGTGCACCAATTCAGAGAAGATACGGGGAGGAGTCTCAGCAAGGTGCTGGCCCTCGAGCTCGGATGACCCATACAGCTGCTCCCCCTGCTCTGCCTCCCGGTTTGGGGGAGTTGCTGGATCAGGTGGCCGAGCGTCAACGCCTCGACTTCGGCCATATGGCCTCGGATCTCAAGGCGGATGGCAGCCTGATTACGGCCTGTGATCGCTGGAGCGACGAGACGCTGGTTCGGGGATTGGCCGCGTTGTTTCCCCAGGAGGGCGTGTTGAGCGAGGAGGGGGAGAAACGGGTGCCCTCCACGGAGGCCTATTGGGTGGTGGACCCATTGGATGGCACCACCAACTTCGCCGCTGGCATTCCCTACTGGGCCATTTCCTTGGCCCGGTTTGAACACGGCAGACCGGTACTGGCTGTGTTGGATGTGCCCCCACTGCGGCAGCGGATTGTGGCGGTGCGGGGCCAGGGGGCTTGGCGCAACGGCAAGGTGCTGCAGCCGCCTGCCTTGCACAGCCATCCCGCCGGTTGTGCCTCACTCTGCAGCCGTTCGATTGGCGTGCTGCAAAAACTGCCCAACCAGCGTTTCCCCGGCAAGATCCGCCTGCTTGGGGTGGCCAGCCTCAACATGGTGAGTGTGGCCATGGGCCAAACGGTGGCGGCCTTGGAGGCCACCCCAAAGATCTGGGATTTGGCCGCGGCTTGGCTGGTGCT
>CAYFKI010000278.1:0-2052 GCA_964343525.1 uncultured Cyanobium sp. | reverse complement strand
GCGGCCAACAACGGCGGCTGGCAGTGGAGTGCCAGCAGCGGCATGGATCCCAAGCCCCTGCGCATCTTCAACCCAGCTACCCAGGCCGCCAAGTTCGATGCCGACGCCAGCTACATCCGCACCTGGTTGCCAGAACTGGCCCATGTGAACAGCGCCGATCTGATCTCCGGCGACATCGGCGCCCTGGAGCGCCGGGGCTACCCGGAGACGATCGTGAACCACAAGCAGCAACAGGCTCGCTTTAAAGCCCTCTACGCCGGAATCAAGGGCTAAGTCGGAGCGGGCTTCAGCTCAGCGAGCTAAACCGCCAGGGCCTCTGCTGCAGGCACCAGCGTCTTGAGCACCGCAACCACTTTCTGCTGCTGCTCAGGGCTGAGCTCAGGGAAAATCGGCAGGCTGAGCACCTCGGCGCACAGGTGCTCGGTAATCGGCAAGGAACCCGGGCCGTAACCCAGGGCCGCATAGGCCGGCTGACGGTGGATCGGAATCGGGTAGTAGATGATCGTGCTGACGCCCGCATCCTGGAGCTGCTGCTTGAGCCAATCGCGGCAGCAGGCTTCAGGTAGGCCAAAGTCGGCGCTATCGGAGGAGGGGCTGCAGGCCGTCGAAGAGCTGCAGGCCTTGGATGCGGCAGGGCAACGGGGCACCCGCACCACAAATTGGTTCCAGCTGTGGCCAGCGGGACCCTCTTCCGGCAACTGCACGCCCGCCAGACCCACGAGGTGCTCGCGGTAGTGGGCTGCAATGGCCCGGCGCCGATCCACCCAACGCCCCAGATGGGGCAACTTCACATTGAGGACAGCCGCTTGGATGGCATCGAGCCGGCTGTTGTAACCCAGGGCGGTATGCAGGTAACGGCGCGGCATGCCATGCACCGCCAACTCCCGCATCGCCTGGGCCAGCTCGGGATCGCAGCAGGTGATCGCCCCGCCATCGCCAGCACCGCCAAGGTTTTTGGTGGGGAAGAAGCTGAAGCAACCCGCATCGCCCCAGCTGCCCACAGGCTTGCCTGCCCAGCTCGCCCCGGAGGCTTGAGCGCAGTCTTCGATCACCTTGAGGCCATGGCGCGCTGCGATGGCGCACACCCGCTCCATATCCACCGGGCGGCCAAACAGGTGCACCGGAATCACGGCCTTGGTGGCCGGGGTGATGGCGGCCTCCACCTGATCCAGATCGATCAGATAGCTGCTGGCCTCCACGTCCACAAACACCGGGGTCGCCCCCACGGCGCTGATGGCCTCGGCCGTAGCAAAAAAGCTGAAGGAGGCCGTGATCACCTCATCGCCAGGGCCAATCCCCAGGCCCCGCAGCGCCAGGATCAGGGCGTCGGTACCGCTGTTGCAGCCGATCGCATGGGGGCAGCCAGTGGCTGTGGCGAAGGCCTGTTCAAAGGCCGCAATCACCCCGCCGCCGATGTATTGGCCACTGCGCAACACCTGCAACACGGCCTGATCGAGAGCCTCGCCTAGCTCTTGGATCTGCTCGCTGAGACTAAAGGGGGGCACCTGCATGGGGCTGACCTTAAGCCGATGCGGCAGATCTGATCCGTTCAGGCATGCCACTTGATGTTGCAACCGATCGACGGGCGCTGCTCTACCTGCACCGCTTCCCCCGCCAATACCGCAGCAATCGCAGCCCGTAGATCCCGGCCATCAAGGGGTTCGCCGTTGCCCGGCCGGCTGGCATCGAGCTGACCGCGGTAGGCCAAACGGTGCTGCCCGTCAAACAAAAACAAATCGGGGGTACAGGCGGCATCAAAGCCACGCGCCAGGGCCTGGGACCCATCGAACAGATAGGGAAACCGCCAAGCGCGGGCGGCGGCCTGGGCCCGCAAACCCTCCGGGCCGTCCTGGGGATGGGTGTGGATGCTGTTGCTCGCGATCCCGACCAACTGCAACTGGCTCCAGGGCCCGTCACCGCTCGCCTCCGCCTGAAGCCGCGTGAGTTCAGGCTCGATGTGCTTGACAAACGGGCAGTGGGCACACAAAAAGAGCACCAACACCGGCCGGCCAGCCAGACCCGCAAGATCCAAGGGTTCGCCGCTCACCTGCT
>CAYFKI010000277.1:0-2057 GCA_964343525.1 uncultured Cyanobium sp. | reverse complement strand
GGTAGGGGACCCTCCAGGCGCACGTGGGGGTGGCGCTGTTGCCATTCGGCCAGGGCCGCCTCCAGCCAGCTGCTCTCCTCCAACCCCAATTGGCCGCCTTCACCGGCATGGGGATTGAGGCCGGCCACCACCAGATGGGGATGGGGTTCGAAACGCGTGCAGAACGCCAACAACACATCGAGTTTGTGGCTGATCAGCTCCCGGTTGAGCTGCCCGGGTACGGCCGCCAGTGGGATGTGGGTGGTGGCCAGCAGGGTGTTCAGCCGCCAGCTGCCGTGGGGAGCCTGGGCGGTGAACAGCATGGAGGCGCTCAGGTTGCCGGCCAGTTCGGCCAGCCGTTCGGTTTGCCCGGGGTAGGGGTGGCCGGCGGCATGCCAACTGGTCTTGGTAATCGGTGCGGTTACCAGGCTGTGGCAGCGCCCGCTTTGCACCAGCTCCACCGCGGCGGTGAGCCAGTGGAAGCTGGCATCCCCACAGATGGCGCTGCTTTGGCCTGGGGTGATTGCCCCCTCCAGGGGCAGATCCAGGATCTCGAAGCCTGCCGGGTCGGCCAGGGGGGCTGAACTGGTGGTGCGCAGCTGCTGGTAGGTGGCTTCCAGCCAACGCCGGCAGCCCACCAGCACGGGCATGGGTTGCTCAGACCGGCGTTGGGCCAAGGCCTTGAGCGTGACTTCAGCCCCGATGCCGGCCGGATCGCCCAGGGCAATGGCGAGCTGGTCGGGGGTGGGGTTGGATGGGGCTTGGCTCAGGCGTTGGGTGCCCATGCTGCGCTGGTTGGTGATCGGGTTGCTGCTGTTTGGCATGGGCACGGGGCTGCGCCAGGGCTGGATTGAGCTGCGCTGGGGCCGCTTGCTCCAGGATTTCGGCGTGCCCTACGTGAGTGATCCTGCCGACTCCCTGGATTGCTTGCCGTCCCGTTCTTCGGCCAGGCAGGCCGGGTACCCCTCGCGGTAGCTCGGGTAGCGCAGTTGGTAGCCCAGCCCCTCGCGCAGGAGCCGGTTGTCGGCCCGCCGGTTCTCGCTCCAGAAACTCAGGGCCATTGGGCTCATGCTGCCGGCGATGTCGTCAAACTGCTCGAGCGGCGGCAAGGGGCAGCCCAGCAACTGGGCCGCAAACGTGAGCGTTTCCTTCGAGGGGCAGGGACAGTCGTCGGCCACGTTGAGCACCGCCGGGCGTTGCTCGGGGGGCAGCTGCAGGCAATGCAGCAAGGCACCGACGATGTCGTCGACATGCACGCGCGAGAACACCTGGCCGGGCTTCTCGATCAGCCGGCTTTTCCCGGCCAGGAGGGCCTGGAAGGGGGAGCGGTGGGGGCCGTAAATCGCCGGCAGCCGGAAGGTTTGCACCGGTAGGCCGCTGGCCTGCCAGCCCTCCTCGGCGATGCGGCGGGCCTGGCTGCGGCCCGCGCGTGCTGCGACCGGGGCCGTTTCATCCACCCACCGGCCCTGGCAATCGCCATAGACCCCGGTGGTGGAGAGGTAGCCCAGCCACCGAATTGGCAACTGCAGCAGCAGGGGCGCCAGGTGAGTCAGGGCTGGATCCTGGCCACTGGGATCGGGCGGCAGGGTCACCAACACATGGGTGGTGCCCTCGAGGTCTTGGGGGCTTGGGATCGCCCCTTGGGCGGCGTCGAATGGCAGCCAGCGCGCGCCATGCATGGCCGGATCGGGACTGGCGCTGCGCCAGGTGAGCAGCGCTTCAAAACCCAAGGCGCGCCTGGCGGCTGAGGCAAAGCGCCGGCCGGTGTAGCCGCCTCCGATCACCAGCAGCTGGCCCGGGGGGTTGACAGCGCTGCTGGTCATGAGTACATCTGTATTAGTGCTTCACCCATCCGTTTTTCGGAGTCTTCGTCCCATGGCTTCCTCCTGTTTTGCTCCCGCACCCTTTGCGCCCCGATCCTTTGCCTCTCCAGCTTCCTTCAGGCCAGCTCCCTCCGCACGACGGGCCCACACCGGTTCTGGTCCGCTGAGCTCTCGGCACCGTTCTAAGGCCGCCCGTGCTCGGGTGTCGGCGGCCCCGGCCCTGCTGGCAGCGGTGTTGTTGCTGGTGGCTGGACT
>CAYFKI010000276.1:0-2068 GCA_964343525.1 uncultured Cyanobium sp. | reverse complement strand
TGGCCGTCGCTGTGGCGTTCGAGGGCAAAGCCTTCATTGGCCATGCGGCGCATCAGGGCGGCAGCTTCTTCAAAGCGGGCGGCCATCGCCTCCAGGCTGGCGCAATCGCTGGTCAGACCCGTTTCCTTCCAGGTGAAGTAAGCCATGGGCAGGTGGTCAGGGCAACAGCAGCAGACCCACCCCTACCAGTAGCAGGCTGGCGGTCCAAAAACGGATCACCACCTGCTCTTCCCCCAAGCCGCCCAGCTCGAAATGGTGGTGCAGCGGCGCCATGCGCAAGATGCGTCGACCCTGGCCCGTGGCCGGGTTCTTGGTGGCCTTGAACACCCACACCTGCACGATCACCGACAGGGATTCAGCCAGAAACACCCCGCCCATCACCAGCAGCGGCCAGAGGCTGTTGGAGAGCAGGGCCACGGCGCTAAGGGAAGCCCCCATGGCCAGGGATCCGGTGTCGCCCATGAACAACTGGGCGGGATGGCGGTTGTGGATCAAAAAGCCCAGCCAGCAGCCGGCCATCGCCAGGCAGAACGCCGCCAAGGGCGGATCGCCCAGGTTGCCCCGCAGCATCAATTGCAGGCCCAGGCCGGTGAACACCACGGCGCCGCAACCGGCCGCCAGGCCATCGAGCCCATCGGTGAGGTTGGTGGCGTTGCTCTCGGCCAGAAACACAAACATCCCCAACGGCCAGATCAGCAGCCCCAGCGGCAGCACCCAGCCCAGGGGCAAAGCCACATCGCCCGCTTCCGGGCCCCCCATCCAGCCACCGGCGGCGGCCCAGATCAAAAACACAAGCGCGGCTCCGGCCTGCAACAGCAACTTGCCCTTGGGGGTAAGGCCGGTGTTGGTTTGCTTGGTGAGGCTGCGCCAGTCATCGACGGCGCCAATCGCCATGTAGGCCAGGGTGATCGCCCCCACCGCCAGCAACCGGGGATCGGAGGGGGTGATCAAGCCACCCACCAACACCCCCACGGGCACGGCCAACAGGCCGCCCATGGTGGGTGTACCGGCCTTGCTCTGGTGGGCCTTGGGCCCCTCCTCGCGGATCACCTGGCCCAGCTTCAGCTCGCGCAGCTTGGGCACGCCCCATCGGGTTACGGCCCAACTGATCGCTGCGGCCACCACCAACGGCAGGGTGAGCAGCGAATTGGCCACCAGCCCATCGCTCAGCAGGCAGGCGGCGAGCAGCAAAAAGCCCAGCACAACCGCGGCTTGGCGGCTGTTGCTGGGCCAGGGAAATGCCACAGGAAAACGCAAGCTCAGTCTTCCCAGTCTTCTTCCTGGGGCTCGTCGTCTTTGTTGTAGTCCTCTTTTTCGCCCATCAGCGCCGAGAGTTCTTCCTCTTCCACCGTGCTCACATCGGTGCTGGCGGTTTCTTCGTCGGCCACCAGGCGGCCGCTGGTTTCCAGCCAGCTCAGCAGATCGGGCTCATCGCGCAGGGGCAGCACCGGCGCGGGCTCGGTGCGGCCGTAGCGGGTGAGCGAGGGGTTGATGCTGTCGAGGCGACTGGCGCTTTCGAGACTGCCGGCGCCGCTGGTTGCGAGATTGCTCATGCGGTTGGAACACGTTGCAGGCCGGGCCTGACAAACCAATCCACCACCATACCTGCTGAGATCAGGAGCGCCCCAGTCATGGTCGACAACAGCCTGCCCGATCCCCAGCTCCCATTGCAGCTCCCCCCTTCGCAGCTTCCCGCGTCCAGGCCCTCCAAGGTGCGTGCGGTGCTGCGCCTGTGGGCCCTGGCCCTGGCGGGCAGTGTGCTGCTGGTGGCCAGTGGGGAGCGGTGGCCCGAGCCCTTGGCGGTGCAGCCGGCCGTGGTGTGGAGTTTGCTGCTGGTGCCGCCGGCCCTGGTGGCCCTGGTGCTGCTGATCCGGTGGCGGAACCCCGGCGAGGGAGAATCGCAGCATTAAGCGCAGGAGACGCGTTGATGGGTCGGGCGAAGAAAGCGGTCTTGGCCTATTCCGGTGGTGTGGACACCAGCGTGTGCATTCCCTACCTGAAGCAGGAATGGGGGGTGGAGGAGGTGATCACCTTCGCTGCCGACCTGGGCCAGGGCGATGAGCTCGAG
>CAYFKI010000275.1:1081-2073 GCA_964343525.1 uncultured Cyanobium sp. | reverse complement strand
GTCGTAGCCGGTGAGGTGCAGCAGCGCGTAGAGCAGCATGCAGCCGTGGCCGGCCGAGAGCACGAAGCGGTCGCGGTTGAACCACTTGGGGTTCTTGGGGTTGTGCTTGAGCACCTTGTCCCAGAGGGCAAAGGCCATCGGGGCGCAGCCCATCGGCAGGCCGGGGTGCCCGGAGTTGCTCTTGTTGATGGCGTCGATCGCCAGGAAGCGAATGCTGTTGATGCACAGCGATTCAACTGAGGTGCTGGGAGCGACGACCATGGTGGGAGCGGGGCGAGAGAAAAGAAAAAGGGGCGTGGATGAGGGACTGAAGCGTTCCCCAGATCGCGTGGTTATCCGCCCATGCGGCGGAAGGCCAGGCAGACGTTGTGGCCGCCAAATCCAAAGGAGTTGGAGAGCACCACGTTCAGTTTGTGTTCCCGGGCCTGATTGGGAACGACATCCAGATCACACGCGGGATCGGGAGTTTGGTAATTGATCGTAGGAGGCACCAGGCTGTGCTCCATCGCCAAGACGGCGGCCACGGCTTCGATGCCACCGCTGCCACCCAGGAGGTGGCCGGTCATCGATTTGGTGGAGCTCACCGGGATCTGGTAAGCCCGCTCGCCCAGGGCGCTCTTGATGGCGGAGGTTTCGTTGCTGTCGTTGGCCTGGGTGCTGGTGCCGTGGGCATTCACGTAGTCCACGGCGCTGGCCTCGAGCTTGGCGTCTTGGAGGGCCAGACGCATCGCTTCGGCGCCACCCACGCCGCCGGGGGAGGGGGAGGTGATGTGGTGGGCGTCACAGGTCATGCCGTAGCCCACGATTTCAGCCAGCACCTGGGCGCCCCGGGCCTGGGCATGCTCCAGGCTTTCGAGCACCAAAACGCCGGCTCCTTCACCGATCACGAAACCATTGCGCTCCAAATCGAAGGGGCGGCTGGCGGTGGCGGGGTCGTCGTTGCGGAAAGAGAGGGCCTTGGCGCTGGCGGACCCTGCCACCCCGAGGGGGGC
>CAYFKI010000275.1:0-1071 GCA_964343525.1 uncultured Cyanobium sp. | reverse complement strand
CGAGGGGGGTGATCGCCGACTCGGCGCCGCCACACACCATGGCGTCGGCCAAGCCCATCTGGATCAGGCGGAAGGCATCACCGATGGCATTGGAGCCGGCGGCGCAGGCGGTGGCCACGGCGGTGCTGGGCCCTTTGGCCCCCAGGGCGATGGCCGCCAAGCCCGTGGCCATGTTGGGGATCATCATCGGCACGCAGAACGGGCTGACCCGGTCGGGACCGCGCTCGTTCATCACCTGGGCCTGGGTTTCCATCATCAACAGGCCACCCACACCGGAGCCAATGGCCGTGCCGATGCGGTGCTGGTTGCTCTCGTCGATGGTGAGGCCGGCATGGGCCACGGCCTGCTTGGCCGCCACAACGCCGAATTGGCAGAAGCGATCCCAGCGCTTGGCTTCCTTGGGCTCGAGCCAACCTGAGCTGTCGAAGCCTTTGACCTCGGCGCCAAAGCGGCAGGCGTGGCGTGAGGCGTCAAACAGGGTGATCGGGGCCACGCCATTGCGGCCCGTGCTCAACCCATCCCAGTAGCTGGCGACGTCGTTGCCAATTGGTGTGACCGCGCCTAGGCCTGTGATGACGACGCGATGGAGACCCTGAACCCCCATGGAGTGGCTCAGGCCTGCTTGTCTTGGATGTACTGAACGGCGTCACCCACGGTGGTGATGCCTTCGGCGGCTTCGTCAGGAATTTCGATGTCGAAGGCCTCTTCCAGGGCCATCACGAGTTCCACGGTGTCGAGGGAGTCGGCGCCAAGATCGTTCTGGAAGTTGGATTCCGACTTCACTTCGGCGGCATCAACGCTGAGTTGCTCAGCCACGATCGAGCGCACTTTCTCGAAGATCGCTTCCTGGGACATGGTCGCTGTGTGAGTCGACGCACTCTACGGGTCACCCTGCGCCAGACCATCGGACGTATGAACAAGGGTGACGGCCTGGCGGCCCTGGCGGATCTGCTGCAGCCGCCCTGGGTACCTTGGGCTCCACGCCGTTCGTACCCGGCCAGTTCCTCACCGAGGCCCATGTCCCACGCCGTCAAGATCTACGACACCTGCATCGGCTGCACCCAGTGCGTG
>CAYFKI010000274.1:0-2075 GCA_964343525.1 uncultured Cyanobium sp. | reverse complement strand
AGAGCGACCCAGGGATCTTAAATCACAGCCCCCTGGCCCCTTTGGCCGGGGTGCGGGCCAGGCAGCAGGCACCCACCACGCGCCAACCCTGATGGCGCAAGGCTTCAGCCGCTCCGAGGAGGGTGGCGCCTGTGGTGAGGATGTCGTCGACGAGCAGCAGGGGTTGGCGAGGGCCGCGCCGCTGGCGGGGCAGGGCAACGGCGCCAAAGGCCTCGGCCTGGTTGGCCCAGCGCTGCTGTCGCCTGAGGTGGTGTTGGCCAAGCACGGGGCGCTGGCGGCGCAACACATTCACCTCCACTGGCCAGCCCATCTGCAGCCCCACCCGCTCGGCGAAGGCGCCGGGCAGGGGGTTGGCCCGCCGTTTCCAGCTGGGGATCGGCACCAGCAGGGGGACTTGGCTGAGCGCGTCCAGGTCGGCCATGAGCGCGCTGGCCAGGCCAGGTAGGCAGGCCTGGAGCAGCCGATCGAGCCGCCCCTGCCAGTAGGGGCTCCCGGCCATCTGGCGCAGCTGCAGCAGCTCGCCGCGTAGGGGTCCGTCGTAACTGGCAGGGGCCCACCAGGGCAGAGGCTCGTTGCCCCGCAGGCCATCGGCGGGTAGGCCTAGGCGTTGGGCCAGGGCCATGCCGGCGGGGGGCTGCCCCAATGGGGAGCGCGCCTCGGGCCTCCGGCTGGGCCTGGTGGGCACAGCAAGCCAATGGAGGGGAAGCCAGCTCAAGGGCATGGGGCCTGGGGCGTGTGCTCCCAGGGTTCCCACGGCGGTTGGCCTAGCTGGGCATCGCGCGCAGCATGGCCACCAGGGTGCGGTGGGCGTCTTCGCTGTCGCTGAGGGCATGGTCAAAGGCCACCTGCACGGCAACCCCATCCACCTCCAGGGTCATCGCTTCGGCAGCCACGGCCACCATGCGGGCCTCGGCAGCCTGATGGATGCCGCCGTAGTGGCGGGCATAGGCCAGCACGGCTTCGGCGTGGTCGTCGTTCATGTGCTTACAGATCCGATCGCTCACGGCGGGGGTGAGGGGGTCGGCGGCCATGGCGCAAGGAACAACTGTGCTGATTCTGGGCTTATCCAGCCCCAAAGCGTTGCCAGAGCAACAGGCCGAGGCGCACCGCACTGAACCCCACGTAGCTGGCCAGCACCACAAACAAGCCCATGGCGATCACGGAGCGAAGGCGCTCATTCATGGCAAGCCCGTTCCAACAACTCCGCCAGTTTGACCAGCCGCCAGCCGGGCCATCCCCAGCGCTGGGCTGAGGTGGGGGCGGTTGAGCACGGGGAGGCCGAGGATCTGCTGGCGCAGGGCGCGCCACTGGGGATTGCGGGCGCCGCCGCCGAGGCTGATCACGCGCTGCACGGGCGGAGCCCCCAACGCGCGTAGCCGGGCCCAGCCTTCCGCTTCGATCGCCGTGAGGCCCTCCAGGAGCGCCTGGAGGTAGCGGACATCGCTGACGGGCCTGGGCCCCAACACTGGCGCCAGCTGGGGATCGTCGATCGGGAAGCGTTCCCCCGGCGCTGGCAGCGGCCGCAGCGCCAGCCCGGTGCGCTCCCTTGGGTTGATTTGGCGGCTGAGCTCGGCGATTTGGCTGTCGCTAAAGAAGCGCCTAAGGATGCCTGCACCGGCATTGGAGGCGCCTCCCACCAGCCACTGGCCCGCCAGCCGATGGCAGCTGATGCCTGGCCCGCTGATCGGGATTGGGCTGAATTGTTTGAGCACCAAGGTGGTGCCGAGCACGGCGATGCCATCGCTGGCTTGGGGTTGGGCCGCCAGCACCGCGGCATTGGCGTCGGTGCTGCCAGCCACCACCTGGCAGGAGGGGCTGAGCCCCAGGGCTTTGGCGGCTTCAGGTCCGAGGGGGCCCAGGGTGCTGCCGCTGGCGCAAATCTGCGGCAGGGCGGGGCTCCAGGGTTGCTCCGCCAGGCTGCCGGCCCAACGCTGGTGCAGCAGATCCCAGCCCAGGCGCAGGTTGTTGCCCTCTTCCCCCCAGCGCCAATCCCCGAGCAGCCAGCCCATCAGCCAATCGGCCTGATGCCGCAGCAGCCAGGGGCCCGGTTCGCCGGCCCCATCGGCCATCTCCAG
>CAYFKI010000273.1:233-2085 GCA_964343525.1 uncultured Cyanobium sp. | reverse complement strand
GGAGATGTTGGCCTCGCTGGAGCAGAGCTGGTTGGCGCAGCTGGAGGGCGTGTTGACGACAGGCCAAACCCCGGTGCTGTTCACCAGTCGGGGGGAGGTGCCCTGCCGCTCGGCGTCCGAGCGGCGGCGGCTGGGTCTGGAGCTGGCGGCCCTGATGGCGCGGCTGGCGGCGGCCCTGGCCCCCCGGTTGGGCTATCTGATCAGCAAAGGCGGCATCACCACCCACACCTTGCTGGCCGATGGGTTGGGCTTGGCGCGGGTGGAGCTGCAGGGGCAGTTGCTGCCAGGCTTGTCGCTGGTGCTCACTCCCGCGGATGGACCCGTGCCGGCCCTGCCGGTGCTCACCTTCCCTGGGAACCTCGGCGACGCCAACACCCTCAGGACTGCTTGGCAGCTGATGGAGGAACAACGCCCCTGAAGCTCCAATCCAGCAGCTGCATCGGATGGGCCACCGGGACGGGCCTTGCTGCGCTGCCCAGGTGTTGGCGCAGTTGCAGGCTGCAACCGATGTTGGCCGAGGCCACCCAGTGGGCGCCCGTGGCAGCCAGGTCTGAAGCCTTGCGCTGGCCCAGCTCGGCCGCTTCCTGGGGCTGCACCAGGTTGTAGATGCCGGCGCTGCCGCAGCACACCCCCGCTTCCAGGGCCTCGCGCAGCTGCACGTGGGGGATCGCGCGCAGCAACTCGCGGGGCTGCTCGCGGATGCCCTGGCCGTGGAGCATGTGGCAGGCATCGTGGTAGGCCAGCTTGAGGGGCTGCTCGCTGCTGGCGGCTTGGCCATCGGGCAGGGCCAGGGGCCGGAGGGCCGCCTGGAAGCTGGCACTCAGTCCCACCTGGGCCAGAAATTCTTGGATGTCGAGCACCTGGCTGGCGAAGGCCGATCCCCGCTTGGCCCATTGGGGCTGGCTGGCCAGGATGCTGCCGTAGGCCTTGAGGGTGTGGCCGCAGCCGGAGGCGGCCACCAGCACCGCATCGAGCGGTTCGGGGCCGGCGGCTTTGCCCGGTCCCACCACGGCCTCCAGGCTTTCGATCAGGGCGGCAGCCAACTCCTGGGTTTGGGCCTCTTCTCCCTGGTGGTGGGTGACGGCGCCGCAGCAGCCCTGCTGGGGCGGGATCACCACCTCGATGCCATTGGCGGCCAGAACCCTCACCGCCGCTCTATTCACCTCTGGATCGAACACCCGCTGCACGCAGCCGAGCACCAGGCCCACCCGGTAGCGGCGTGCTCCGCTGGCTGGGGTAACGACCGGGAAGGCATCCTCAAACGCCGCATCTGGCAGGGCCGGCAGCAGCTGCTCCATCGCCGCCAGGGAGCCGCCGCCCAGTTTCAACACCCCCGAAGCCTGCACGAGCTTTTGCAGGGGCGAGCCCCCATAGCCCCGCAGCACCTTCAGCAGGGACCGCAGGCGCTGGGGGTAGGGCAGCAGGGCAAACAGGGCCCGGCGCAGGGCGTTTTGCCCCGGGCTACGCAGCCCAGGTGCGTTTAGCTGGGGCCGGGTGGCCTCGAGCAATTGGTCGTAGCGCACCCCTGAAGGGCAAGCCGACACACAGGCCAGACAACCCAGGCAACTATCGAAATGGCTGGCCACGGTGGCATCGAGCGCCAGCTCCCCCGCCTCAATGGCTTTGAGGGCATGGATCCTGCCCCGCGGCGAATCCATCTCCGTGCCCAGCACCTGGTAACTGGCGCAGCTCGGCAGGCAGAAGCCGCAGTGCACGCAGGGGTCGCTGGCTCCTGCGGTGGGGATCACAGATCGATCGCGTCGTCGGCCTGTTGCCAGCCTTGGTAGTTGAAGTGGCTGATCACGGCGTCGGCGAAGCCGCTGCAGCTCACCGGCTCCACGGGGGGCTCCAT
>CAYFKI010000273.1:0-223 GCA_964343525.1 uncultured Cyanobium sp. | reverse complement strand
CCCCTCGGCATCCGCGGCAGCTTTCTTCTCGGGGGTGAGGCTGTCGTAGCCGGGCTCGATCATGCGGGCATTGGCCTCGATGCTCAAGTTGGGATCTTTCTCGAGGTTGCCGAGGATCCAGCTCTCGCGCTCGGTGATGCAGACAGCACGAAATTCGCTGGTGGCCAGCTCGTAGCCCCAGTCGCGGAAGGAGCCTTCGGTGAATTTCATGATGTTGCCCTTG
>CAYFKI010000272.1:509-2092 GCA_964343525.1 uncultured Cyanobium sp. | reverse complement strand
TCTTCTCCGCCAACTGCGCTGCCTGCCACATGGGCGGCGGCAACGTGGTGAACGCCGAGCGCACCCTCAAGAAAGAAGCCCTCGAGGCTTACCTGGCCAACTACAGCAGCGGCCCTGAAGCTGCCGTGGCTTACCAGGTGACCAACGGCAAAAACGCCATGCCCGCCTTCGGCGGCAAACTCAGCGAAGGCGATATCGCCGATGTAGCTGCCTACGTGATCGACCGCTCCAACAACGGCTGGAGCTGATCAAACCAGCCCCTGTTCGAATCACGCTGCATCAAGCCCCGATCCATCGGGGCTTTTTTATTGAAAAGCTCCCGTTGCGAGGAGCCCACGCTGCTCAAGCATCCAGCTGCCTGCGGGCCGCTAACACCGCGAGATACAGCTCCTCTGGCACCTCGCGAATGTCGTATTCGCTCGGGAGCACACCGTGGATATGGCGATGGACGGCCATCCAACAGTTGCGCTCCAGATCCCGCGCCGTGGCATCAAATTCACGGGAGGCGTCAGCCAGCTGCTGAACCAGGCTCTCCCCTTCCCCTTCCAACAGAGCCATGGTGTTAGGGGG
Organism: uncultured Cyanobium sp.; assembly: GCA_964343525.1. Classification (GTDB taxonomy): domain Bacteria; phylum Cyanobacteriota; class Cyanobacteriia; order PCC-6307; family Cyanobiaceae; genus Cyanobium_A. The sequence goes on along the minus strand of CAYFKI010000272.1, from coordinate 1,522 downwards.
CTTCTTGGGAGTGCAGACCAGCCAAACACAGCCAGACTGAGCCCATCCTATGGATCCTGGCTCGACACCATGGCAAGGCGCCACCAGCTTCTGCTCTCCCTCACGCTCCTGGGCTTTACCGCCGGCGACACCGCGGCACTCGCAAACGAGGGATTAGCTGGCTCCTGCCCCCTGCTGGTGGCCCCGAGCAACAGTGAATTCCAACCCAAGCGGATCCAGCCAAACCAAGTGGCTGCCAAAAATGCCGCCGGTTGCCTCTCGCCTGGGGATGCGATCTATGGCCCCGATGGCTGCCCGATCAAACTCTGCGGCGCCAACGCGGGCGTGATTCCCCTGCCAGGTCAGTAGGCGAGCGGTTGGGCGTTCACGCCACCAGGGTTCGGAGCTCCCCACCAGCAGGCGGAGCCCCGCACCGGCTGGTTCGGTGTCCCCCCATCCCCGGTCCAACCAACGCCCATACGGTTGATCCATCACGCCAGAGCGGGAGACCCCCCATGCATCCCACCGCCGATCTGTTCACCGAAAAAGCCTGGGCTGCGGTTGTCGCCGCCCAGCAGTTGGCCCAGCAAAAACGCCAGCAACAAATGGAGAGCGAGCATCTGCTGGCCTCCCTGCTGGCCCAACAGGGCCTGGCCGGCCGGATCCTGGAGAAGGCTGGGGTGGATGTGGGCACGCTCAGCCAGAAGGTGGAGTCCTTCATCGCCGGCCAGCCCAGCCTCCAATCCCCACCCGACAACGTCTACCTGGGCAAGGGGCTCAATGGCGTTTTGGATCAGGCCGACGTGCTCAAGGGGAGCTATGGCGATAGCTACATCGCGATCGAGCACCTGCTGCTGGCCCTGGCCATCGACGACCGCTGCGGCAAGCAGCTGCTCGCAGGGGCTGGGGTCACCCCAGACACCCTCAAAGACGCCGTTCAAGCCATCCGAGGCAGCCAATCCGTGACCGACCAAAACCCTGAGGGCACCTACGAATCGCTGGAAAAATACGGCCGCGATCTCACGGCCGCTGCC
>CAYFKI010000272.1:0-499 GCA_964343525.1 uncultured Cyanobium sp. | reverse complement strand
GCCTCCGAGGGGCAGATCGTGTTGTTCATCGACGAAATCCACACCGTGGTGGGTGCCGGCGCCAGCGGTGGCGCCATGGATGCCAGCAACCTGCTCAAACCGATGCTGGCCCGCGGCGAGCTGCGCTGCATTGGCGCCACCACCCTCGACGAACACCGCCAACACATCGAAAAAGACCCGGCCCTGGAGCGCCGTTTCCAGCAGGTGTTCGTGGATCAACCCACGGTGGAAGACACGATCTCGATCCTGCGGGGCCTCAAAGAGCGCTACGAAGTGCACCACGGTGTTCGCATCGCCGACAACGCGCTGGTGGCGGCCGCCGTGCTGAGCAGCCGCTACATCGCCGATCGCTTCCTGCCCGACAAAGCGATCGATCTGGTGGATGAATCAGCTGCCCGGCTGAAGATGGTGATCACCTCCAAACCCGAGCAGATCGACGAGCTCGATCGGCGCATCCTGCAACTGGAGATGGAAAAGCTCTCCCTAGGCCGGGAGTCGG
>CAYFKI010000271.1:379-2097 GCA_964343525.1 uncultured Cyanobium sp. | reverse complement strand
GCCTGGCCGATGGAGCTGTAGGCCAGCATCCGCTTCATCGAGGTTTGGGCCAGGGCCACCACGTTGCCCAGCACCATGCTCAGCACCGCCAACACGGTGAACAGCAATTTCCACTGGGCTTCAAACGGTTCGAAGCAGCCCACCAGGATGCGCAGGGCCAGGGCAAAACCCGCAGCTTTGGAGCCCACCGAGAGGAAGGCCACCACCGGCGTGGGTGAGCCCTCGTACACGTCGGGGGTCCACTGGTGGAAGGGCACGGCCGCAATCTTGAAGGCCACGGTGGCGAGCACGAACACCAGGGCCAGGGCGCTTACCGGGCTGGCACTGGTTTGCAGGGCGAGACCCACGGCCTGGAGGCTGGTTTCGCCGCCGGTGATGCCATAGAGCAAGGAGGCGCCGTACAAAAACACCGCCGCCGCCGCCGAGCCCACCAGCAGATATTTCAGGGCCGCTTCCGAACTGCGGGCATCCCGTTTCATGTAGCCCGCCAGCAGGTAGCTGGAAACGGACAGCGTTTCCAGCGACACGAAAATGCTGATCAGGTCGGTGGCACCGCAGAGGAACATCGCCCCCAAGGTGGCCGCCAGCAAAATTGCGGCGTATTCGCCCACCGGTGTGCCGCTGCGCTCCACGTAGCGCCAGCTGAGCAGCAGGGAAACCAGGGTGGAGGCGGCCACGACCGCCCGGAAGGCGATGGCCAGGTTGTCGGCCAGGAACGTGCCCACAAAGGAGGCGGCCAGGGCGCCATTCCATTGCAGGGCCAGCAGCACCAGGGCCGAGCCGAGCCCCGCGTAGCAAATCGGTGGCACCCAGCGGCTGGCGGCCTTTTCACCGGCCAAATCCACCAGCAGGCAGGCCAACAGGGCTAGCAGCACCGCCGCTTCCGGTGCGATGGCGGCGGCATTGAGTTCAAGGTTGAGGCCGGCAGTACCGGCTCCACTGCCGATGGCCTCGGCCACGGACGAGAGCGAGCCGAGCAGAACGGTCACAGCGGCTGCGGGGATCCAGGGTCTGATGCTGCGGACTGTAGCGGCGCTGTGGACGTCGTTTCCAAGCAAGCCCTGCTCATTCGGCCCTTGGATGCGATAAAGAGGGGAACGGTTGATCGCCTGTCCGTGGGTCACACCCTCGTCATCGTTGAGAGCCCCACCAAGGCCCGCACCATCCGTGGCTTCCTGCCCAAGGACTTCCGGGTTGAGGCCTCGATGGGCCACGTGCGGGACCTGCCCAACAACGCCAGCGAGATTCCCGCCGCCTACAAGGGGGAGAAGTGGGCGAACCTCGGCGTCAACACCACCAACGACTTCGAGCCGTTGTACGTGGTGCCCAAGGACAAGAAAAAGACGGTCAAAGAACTCAAGGACGCCCTGAAAGGGGCTGACCGGCTGTTGCTGGCCACGGACGAAGACCGGGAAGGGGAGAGCATCAGCTGGCACCTGCTGCAGCTGCTCCAGCCCAAGGTGCCGGTGAAGCGGATGGTGTTCCACGAGATCACCAAGGCCGCCATCGGCCGCGCCCTCGACCAAACCCGGGAGCTCGACATGGAGCTCGTGCATGCCCAGGAGACCCGCCGGATCCTGGACCGGCTGGTGGGTTACACCCTCTCGCCCCTGCTGTGGAAAAAGGTGGCCTGGGGCCTGTCGGCGGGCCGGGTGCAATCGGTGGCGGTGCGGCTGTTGGTGCAGCGGGAGCGGGCCCGGCGGGCCTTCCGCAGTGGC
>CAYFKI010000271.1:0-256 GCA_964343525.1 uncultured Cyanobium sp. | reverse complement strand
GGTGAACGCATCGCCGGCGGTTCCGACTTCGATGAGAGCACCGGTGCCCTGAAGGCGGGCAGCAAGGTGAAGCTGCTCAGCGAAGCCGAGGCTCGGGCCCTGCAGGCTGCCACCAGCACCGCGACCTGGCGGGTGGCCGAGGTGGAGGCCAAGCCCACCGTGCGCAAGCCTGTCCCCCCGTTCACCACCAGCACCCTGCAACAGGAGGCCAACCGCAAGCTGCGGCTCTCGGCCCGCGAAACCATGCGCACGGCCC
>CAYFKI010000270.1:0-2115 GCA_964343525.1 uncultured Cyanobium sp. | reverse complement strand
CCATGAGCACCAAGCCCCTGGTGATCTCCCCGTCGATCCTCTCGGCCGATTTCTCCCGCCTCGGCGACGATGTTCGGGCGGTGGATCAGGCAGGGGCTGATTGGATCCATGTGGACGTGATGGATGGCCGCTTTGTGCCCAACATCACGATTGGACCCTTGATCGTTGAGGCGCTGCGACCTGTCACGACCAAACCCCTGGACGTGCACTTGATGATCGTGGAACCGGAAAAATATGTGGCAGATTTCGCCAAAGCTGGCGCCGACATCATCAGCGTGCAGGTGGAAGCGTGTCCCCATTTGCACCGCAACCTCGCCCAGATCAAGGATCTCGGCAAAATGGCGGGTGCCGTGCTGAACCCCAGCACCCCGATCGACACCCTGGAGTACTGCCTTGAACTCTGTGATCTGGTGTTGGTGATGAGTGTGAACCCCGGTTTTGGAGGTCAGAGCTTCATTCCTTCCCAGGTGCAAAAAATCCGGGATCTGCGCCGCATGTGCCAAGACAAAGGCTTGGATCCCTGGATTGAAGTGGATGGCGGTATCAAGGCTGAGAATGCCTGGCAGGTGATCGAAGCCGGTGCCAACGCCATCGTGAGTGGCTCTGGTGTTTTCAACCAACCCAGCTATGCCGAGGCCATCACGGGCATTCGCAACAGCCGCCGTCCTGCTGCTGTCGCCGCCTAGGACGCGCGGGCCGATGCAAAAGCCCCATGGCTGGCAAAGCCATGGGGCTTTTTTGATGCAGACATTCGTGGGTATGGATGGGATCAGCGATCGAAGAACCAGCCATAGCTGTGCAAACCAATGCCCAGCAGGTTGACGCCGATGTAGCAAACCGCGATCACCACAAGCCCTGCCACCGCCACGATGGCGGGTTTACGTCCCTGCCAGCCACGGATCAGCCGGGTGTGGAGATAGGCCGCGTAGACCAACCAGCAAATCAAAGCCCAGGTTTCCTTGGGGTCCCAGCTCCACCAGCTCCCCCAGGCCTCGTTAGCCCAAACCGCGCCACTCACCAAACCAACCGAAAGCAGCAAAAACCCCACGGTGATCGTGCGGTAGCTGAGGGAATCCAGTTGCTCGGCCATCGGCATGGCCACACTGCTCAGTTGAAGTTGGCTGGCTGGACCCTCAGCCGCCGGGGCGAACTGGGCCTGGCGGAACCCCCCACTGCCAATCGAATTGCTACGGAGTTCAAGGGCGTTGGTGCGGTCGGTGAACAACACCGCCAAGGACAGCAGCGAGCCCACCAGCAGGGCTGCGTAGCTCAGCATGATCACGCTCACATGCATCACCAGCCAGCTGGAGCGCAGGGCTGGCACCAGCGGGGAGGCCTGCTGCAGGGTGTCGGGCAGGGCAAAGCTGGCAAAGGCCACACATCCCAGGGCCATGGGCGTGGCGGCAGCAGGAACAAGGGGTGACGGCCAGCTGCGTTCAACCAACAATTGGGTCAGGGTGCATCCCCATGCCAGGAAACAGAGCGATTCGTAGAGATTGCTGATCGGGAAATGTCCGGAATCCAGCCAGCGCAGCACCAATTGGGCCGTCAGACACAGGTTGGCTGCTGCCACCAGCAGGCGCACGGCCGCTGAGCTCTGACCGCCGCTCAGCGACCAAAACGAAAGGGGCGTGACCAGTAGCAGGAGGGCAAACGCGCCAAGCCCCAGGCCCAGCACAGGATCGTTCAGCAGCTCAGACACCAGATCAAAAACACAGGGGACCAGTTTGGCGTGGGGCCTGGAGCCTCAGCGGCTGGACTGGCGTAACAGATACACACCAGCGCCCAGCCCAAGCAAGACGGGGGTCCAGGCCGAGACAGGGGGAGCCAGGATCCCCTTCACCCCCAAGGAGCTCGACATGAAGGCGAGCAGGTAGTAGCTGAAAATCAGCACCACACTCAACCCGAAGCCTTGGCTACGGCTGTGGCGGGAATGGGGCTGTACGCCCAGGCTGCTGCCCATCAGCCCGAAAACCAAACAAACAGCGGGGAAGGAGAAGCGTTCCTGAATGCGAACGGTGAGCTTGCGGGCTTCCTTGGTATCGCCCGATTCCCGCAGCAATTTCACAGCGGTTCGGGCCTGACCAATGGTCATGGTTTCGTAGCCCGGAATGC
>CAYFKI010000269.1:0-2122 GCA_964343525.1 uncultured Cyanobium sp. | reverse complement strand
CCTTCCATTCCCTCCAGGGGGAAGGCCTGCACGCCGGCCGCAGTGCCTTTTTCATTCGTCTGGGCGGCTGCCAGGTGGGCTGCAGCTGGTGCGACACCAAACACTCCTGGCCCCAAGACGTTCATCCCAGCCAGTCGTTGGAGGAGCTAGCCGCCGCGACCCAGCGGGCCGCCGCCAACGGAGCCGCCTTCGTGGTGATCACCGGCGGTGAGCCGCTGCACCACGACCTCGATCCCCTCTGCGCCGTGCTCCAAGCCCAGGGGCGAGATCCCCAGGGCCACCCGCTGCCGTTGCACCTGGAAACCAGTGGTGTTGACCCGTTGAGCGGCCACTTTGACTGGATCACCCTCTCGCCCAAGCCCCATCGCCCGCCCCGGCAGGAACTCTTGGCAGCCTGCGACGAACTCAAGGTGATCGTGCACGACGAAAGCGACCTCACCTTTGCCGAAACCATGGCTGCTGCCGCATCAGGCCCAGCGCTGCTGTTGCAACCTGGCCATGGCTGCCGAAAGGGCCAAGAGCTGGCGATCGAGTTTGTGAAAGCTCACCCCCAGTGGCGGCTCAGCCTCCAGAGCCACAAATGGCTCGGGGTGCGCTGACAGGCCAGTTGCCTCGAGGGCGATCACGCAGAGACCGATCGCTCAGAGGGCGTTTGCCGAGCGCTCCTGGCTTTCCGCCTTCCAGAGCCGCCAGCGCACCTCAAGCGGCTGGGGTGCGTACACCACGATCGGGCGGCTCACGTTGTAGGGCATCACAAACGGCTTGCCGGCCATGGCCACAAACCGCTCCCGCAGCGGCTGGCCGGGGGGGCAGGCCATCCGGGTGGAGACCATCGGGCCCACCTCACTCACCCGCAAGATGCTGAGGGGGGCCGCCCCCTGCTCGGAACCTCCAGGCAGCGGCTGCACCCGCAGACGGCCGGAAAAACTCTGCACGTTGCAATCCACCTTGGCCATCTGGCCCACGATCACCTGCACGCGCCAATCGCGCGGATTGGCCGACAGGGCCGGATCGCGGGTGGGGGGCAACAGACCCGGCAACTGAATCACCCAGCGGGATTCCCCTGCCGCCGGCGCCGGATAGGCGGCCAGATCCAACCTGGGAATCGCGCCCACGCCGGGCGCGGCCACCACGCCAACGAGGCTGACCCCAGCCAGGCTGCCGCCAACCACAACATGTCGTGCCCAGGCGTTTGCCGCCAACCACCCGTTTGCCATCGGCCGCTTGCCACTGGTCCCATCTTGACGGTGATCTGGCAGCCTTTTGAGGTGTTGCCGATCGGTCCATCAGTTCGCCCGTCGCTATCGCCCTGCTGTCCGGCGGGCTGGATTCGGCCACGGCCGCGGCCTTGGCCCAGGAGGCGGGCTATCGGGTGATTGGCCTGTCCTTGGATTACGGCCAACGCCACCGCAGGGAATTGCAAGCCGCCGCCAAGGTGGCCGAGGCCCTGGGGTTGGCTGAACACCACACGATCGCCGTGAACCTGGCCAGCTGGGGCGGCTCGGCGCTCACCGATGCGGCAATCGCCGTCCCCACCGGCGGCGTGCAGGCCGGCGTGATCCCCAGCACCTACGTGCCAGGCCGCAACACGGTGTTCATTGCTATTGGGCTCAGCCTGGCGGAAGCGAAAGGCGCCGATCGCCTGGTGCTGGGCGTGAATGCGGTGGATTACTCCGGCTATCCCGACTGCCGGCCCGACTATCTGGCCGCTTTCCAGACCCTGGCCGATCTGGCCAGCAAAAGTGGCCGCGAAGGCCATGGCGCCAAGCTCTGGGCGCCGCTGGTGGCGTGGAGCAAAACCACGATCGTGCAGGAGGCCCTGCGGCTGGGCGTACCGATTGGCACCACCTGGAGTTGCTACAGCGGCGGCGAAGAACCCTGTGGCCTTTGCGATAGCTGTCGCATCCGTGATGCCGCCCTGATCGAGGCGGGCCGACCCGACCTGGCCAGTGGCGCCAGTCGGATCACCAGGGCCGATCGCCCCGCAACCTGAGGCGATGCAAGCGTCCTCCATTCGGCATGGCCTGCCCTGGTGTGACCCGGCCCAGCTGGTGGGCAGCCTGGTGGCCACCTTCGGCGCCGAGGGCCTGGTGTGGCTCGATGGCGATGGCTCAGCCCAGGG
>CAYFKI010000268.1:213-2130 GCA_964343525.1 uncultured Cyanobium sp. | reverse complement strand
GAGGTAGCGGATCACGTCTTCGGAGAGGCGCATCGCCCGCTCCAGGGGAGCCACGTGCTGGCCGTCACCATCGTGGTTGAGCTGCACGTAGATGCCTTCGCGGTGCTTGGCGATCGTGTAGGCCAGGCGGCGTTTGCCGCGCATCTGGCAATCCAGCACCACACCACCGGACTCGGTCACGAGGTCGCGGTATTTGGCCACATGGGTTTCCACCTCTTCCTCCGGAATGTCCGGACGAAGGATGTACATGGTCTCGTAATAGGACTGCGTCATGGTCGCCTGTTCGGAAAAGCCCGGGGGGGCAGGGGCCAGCGAGCACAGGGCTCACCAGCGACGGATCGACCAACCTATCGCAGCAGGTGCGGGCTAATAGAGCTGAAGGCGCACCGCCTCCGACACCGTGGGGATGTCGGCTTCCTTGCCGCGCAGGCTTTCCACCACGCCAAACACCACCAGCACCAGGATTCCCAGGAACACCGTGTTGCTCAGGGTGCGACCCGCGAAGCTGCCGCCGTTGAGCCGCAACACGCCAAAGGCCAGGTTCAGCAGCACCAACACGATGTCCACCAGGATCGCCTGCAGCACGCTGAAGCGGATGAAGTAGGGCACCTTGCTGTTGCGCACCACCGCCAGGAACAGCACCAAAAACAGCACCAAGCTGCCAAAGGGCACCAACTGCTGCACCAGCACCACCGGTAGGGCCGGCAGTTGCAGCCAGCTCAGCAGGGGAAACAGACCAAACAAACCCTGGCCAAAGGAGAGGCCATCGCTCCAGGGCAGCAGGTAGGCCGCCGCCGCCAACAACCGTTGCCAGATCGGGGGACCTTCCATCACGTCAGCCGTGCGCACTCGCTGCAGGCTAGGCAGGAGCTCCTGCTGGAAGGGCTCCCGCGGATCAGGCTTTGGCGGCCAGGGCTGCTTCCACGGCGGCGTGCATCACCTGGGTGGGCACCGTGTCCAGGCCACTCCACAGCTTGAGGGCCGCGGCCCCCTGGTGCACCAGCATCGCCAGGCCGTCCTGGATGGCGCAGCCGCGGGCGGCGGCTTGCCGCAGCAGCTGGGTGGGCCGGGGGGTGTAGATCAGGTCGTAGACCGTGGCGCTGGCGGGCAGCTGATCGAGCTGGGCTGGCTCCAGGGGGCAGGCCAGGGCTGCGGCGGGATCGCTGGCGGAGGCCATGCCCAGCGGCGTGGTGTTCACCACCAGATCGACCTGCGCCAGGGGCGAGTCGGCCGCGTTCCCCCAGGCGCCCCCGGCTAACGCACTCCAGGCCAGGGGTTCCAGCTGGGGTGCCCAGGCGCCGCAGCTGCTGGCGAAGGCCGCCAGGGCCTCAGGCCGCCGGGCGGCCACTTGGATCGAGCCCAGGCCCAGCTCCACCAGGCCCGCCACCACGGCCCGGGCGCTGCCGCCGCACCCGAGCACCAAGGCCCGCCGGCCCTGCCAGTGGCCATGCAGCAGGGGTGCGATGAAGCCTTCCCAATCGGTGTTGGTGCCCAGCCAGCCACCCCCCTTCATGGGCACCAGGGTGTTGACGGCGCCGATGCGCTCGGCCAGGGGGCTCAGTTCGCGGCAGAGGCTGGCCACGGCCTGCTTGTGGGGGATCGTGACGCTCAAGCCGCGGCAGCCCATCGCCTCCAGGCCCCGCACCACCGTGGCCAGGTCTTCGGCGGGGGCGGGCAGGGCCAGATAGGCCCAATCCAGCCCCAGCTCCGCTAGGGCGGCGTTGTGCATCGCCGGCGAAAGGGAGTGGCGCACCGGGTCGCCCAGAACCCCCACCAGGGCAGTGCGGCCGGAGATCGGGAGGGTCATGGCGTTGGCGGCGGTGGGCGGACCGTCAGGCCCTGTTCGGGAACCACACCTCGCCTGGGCAGGGCCCTGCTGCTGAAGATGCATCCAGTCCGATTCGTTCACCGTAAGGA
>CAYFKI010000268.1:0-203 GCA_964343525.1 uncultured Cyanobium sp. | reverse complement strand
GATCGCCAAGCGCCAGGCGGTGATGAACCCCGAGAACACCTTCTATTCCGTCAAGCGGTTCATCGGCCGCCGGGTGGATGAGGTGAATGAGGAATCGAAGGAAGTGAGCTACGGCGTCGAGAAAGCCGGCTCCAACGTGAAGGTGAAATGCCCGGTGCTGAGCAAGCAGTTCGCCCCGGAAGAGGTGAGCGCCCAGGTGCTGC
>CAYFKI010000267.1:0-2139 GCA_964343525.1 uncultured Cyanobium sp. | reverse complement strand
TCTGCGATCTGATGTGGCCCCACCTGCAGGCCTGGACACCCCAATTTGCCGAGTGGTACGAGAAAAGCCGGCTGCATAAGGCCAGGCTCGCGCCCTAGCGCGAACCATTTGGCGCACCTCCCGGTGCGACGCCCAGCTCGCGCCCTAGTGCGACTATTGGGCCCGCTTCACACCTTGGCCAGGGTGACCCGCTCGGGCTGGTGCTGGTATTTGCCGGCGCGATCTTTGTAGGTGGTTTCGCAGGGATCACCTTCAAAAAAGAGCAGCTGGCAAATGCCTTCATTGGCATAAATCCGGCAATCGGCTCCTGAGGAATTGCTGAATTCCAAGGTGAGATGCCCCTCCCAGCTGGCCTCAGCGGGGGTGGTATTCACGATGATGCCCAGGCGGGCATAGGTGCTCTTGCCGAGGCAGATCACGGTGATGTTGGGCGGCACTTTCATCTTTTCCAGCGCCACACCCAGGCCATAGGAATGGGCCGGAAGAATGAAGTAGGCGCCGTCGTCGTCTTCGTGCAGCGCTGCCGGCTCCAGGTTGGCGGGATTGAAGCGCTTGGGATTCATGATCGTGCCCGGCACATGGCGAAAGATCAGGAATTCCTTGGCTGAAAGGCGCAGGTCGTAGCCATACGACGAGCACCCAAAGCTCAACACTGGCGAGGCCCCGTTATCGGGATCCAGGTGGCGCACCAGGGTGGATTGGAACGGTTCGAGCATGCCTGCGGCGGCTTGCTCATTGATCCAGCGGTCGTTTTTCAGCATGGCGAGAGGAGCTAGAGACCGCGGCGCAGTTGGGTGACTTGATCCGCCAGAGCCATCAGGGCGGGGCCCATGGCAGGCCCGGTCAGGATGACATCGAGGTGGGCAGGGCGCTGCTCGAGGGCCTGCACCACCTCCTTCAATGGGAGATAGCCGAGTTCCACGGCCAAGCCCAATTCATCGAGCACCATCAGATCCACAGCGCCACTGAGCAGCTGCTCCCGGCTGAAGGACCACACCTGGCGCACGGCTTCTTGGGCCTCCTCGCTCTGCTGATCGGCAGGCTCCGCCAGACAGGCCGGCACGGCTGGACGCAACCATTGCAGCCGGCCGCAAAGCCACAGGCTGCTCTCCAATCCCTGATCCACCCCACCTTTGAGCAACTGGGTGATCAGCACCCGGCTCCCCAATCCAGCGGTGCGGAGGGCCTGGCTCAACACCGAACCAAAACTGCCCCGGAAGTCAGCGGTGTGAATCTGGAGCAGCCCCTCCGTTTGGGGCACCAAACGCAGAGGCGGGCGCACGGCCGTACCCGCCACCACCTCCAGCCGCTGCCCATGGCGCGGTCCGGGGAGGCCGACATGGGGCGTGAGATGGGGTGTGGCTGATGGGCTGGCGGACATCCACTCCCCGAGGTCGAAGGCAAAAGCGGGCATGCAAGAACGGCAACGCCACCAGCGCACCGCCTGCAGATCCCGAATGTAGCGGGATCGGAGCGGTTTACAAGAAACAGACACTACCAATGGTGGAAGCATCTGTACTAGTGCTCCCGGGCGCCCAATCCCAGCCCGGCAAACCGTGTGGGTTGCTACATAGGCGGCCAAGTCCGCTCCTTAGCGTCCCGGCAACAGCTCCAGTGCCATGGTTGGCATGATGCAAGGTTTCAGCCGTACCACCAGCACGCCGTCAACCGGAGCCCCCGGGGCCGTGATGGGGATCGGCAGCGCAGCCCAGAGCGCGCCCACCCTGCTGGAGGTGATCCGGGGCCTCTCGGGCAGCAGCGTCGAAACGATCGACCGCGGCAAAACGATCTTTTTCCCCGGGGATCCCGCTGAGCGGGTCTACTTGCTGAGGCGCGGCGCCGTTCGCCTCTCCCGCGTTTACGAATCGGGCGAAGAGATCACCGTGGCCCTGCTGCGGGAGAACAGCTTGTTTGGAGTGTTGTCGCTGCTCACTGGCCAGCGCTCAGATCGCTTCTATCACGCGATTGCCTTCACCCGGGTGGAGATGGTGACGGCCCCGGCCACCTCGGTGCGGCGGGCCATCGAGCAAGACGCCAGCGTGGGGTTGCTGCTGCTGCAGGGTCTCTCGGCCCGCATCCTGCAGACCGAAACGATGATCGAAACCCTCACCCACCGCGACATGTCATCGCGGCTGGTGA
>CAYFKI010000266.1:0-2142 GCA_964343525.1 uncultured Cyanobium sp. | reverse complement strand
GACCCGCCCACCACCGAGAACTACCGGTCCCACGTGAACCGCCAGCAGTTCATCCGCTTTCTCGCTGGCCTGCAGCTCAACCGCTACCGCAACCTCAAATCCGGCAGACCCCGCCTTGAAGAGGGCCAGCTCATCCTCACGGTGAAACTGAAATCCGATGGCAGCGACGAACTGCCCCTCGATTTCACCTTTGTGAAAGTGGAAGACCAATGGCGCGTGGATCGGATCACGAAACTGGCCGCCGCCTAAGGGAGTAAGGCCTTGAGCGAGGCGCGTCTGCTCGAGCTGCGGGATCTGCTCACCCGCGCTGCCCACGCCTACTACGTGCTGGATGCTCCAGAGATGGAGGATTCCGTGTACGACCAGCTCTACCGGGAGCTGGTGGTGCTGGAAGCAGCCCATCCCGAGCTGATCACCCCCGACAGCCCCACCCAGCGGGTGGGCGGCAGTCCCGCTGAGGGGTTTACCAGCGTCAGCCACCGCATCGGCCTGCTCAGCCTCGACAACGCCTTCAGCATCGAGGAGCTCGAGGCCTGGTATCGGCGCCTGCTCAACGCCCTGGATCGACCCGTTCCCCAGGGCGCAACCTGGCCGGCGATGCCGCTGGTGGCCGAGCTCAAAATCGATGGCAACGCCCTGGCCCTCAGCTACGAGAACGGCCTGTTGGTGCGCGCCGCCACCCGGGGGGATGGGGAGCAGGGAGAGGAGATCACTAGCAACGTGCGCACCATTGGCGCCGTGCCCCTCAGGCTGCAGCTGCCCAACCCGCCGACCTGGGTGGAGGTGCGGGGGGAAGCCTTCATCCCCGATGCCACCTTCGCCAGCATCAATGCCGAGCGGGAAAGCCGAGGGGAGGCCCTGTTTGCCAACCCCCGCAATGCCTGTGCTGGCACCCTGCGCCAACTGGATCCCCAGGTAGTCGCTGCCCGGCGGCTGGATTTCTTTGCTTACACCCTGCACCTGCCAGCGGGAGCAGAAGGCCCCAAAAGCCAATGGGAAGCCCTGCAGTGGCTTAAGGCCGCCGGTTTCAAGGTGAACCCCAATGCCCAGCTCTGCCCCGACCTGGCTGGCATCGAAACCTTCTTTGCCCACTGGGAAGGGGGCCGCAAACACCTGCCCTATGCCACCGATGGGGTGGTGGTGAAGCTCAACGACCTGCGGCTTCAAGATGCCGCCGGCTTCACCCAAAAGGCGCCCCGCTGGGCGATTGCCCTCAAATACCCCGCCGAGGAGGCCCCCAGCCGATTGCTCCGCCTCAGCTGTCAGGTGGGGCGCACGGGCGTGGTGACCCCGGTGGCCGAATTTGAACCCGTCTCCCTGGCCGGCACCATGGTGAGTCGGGCCACCCTGCACAACGCCGATCGGCTGGCCGAACTCGACCTCTGCCGGGGCGACACGATTGTGGTGCGCAAGGCCGGCGAAATCATCCCGGAGGTGGTGCGGGTCGTCGCTGAACTACGACCTGCCCAAGCCGAACGGCTGACATTGCCCAAGTCCTGTCCGGAATGCGGCTCCGAGCTGGTGCGCGAGGCCGGTGAGGCCGCGACCCGCTGCGTGAACAGCAGCTGCCCGGCGATCCTGCGGGGCGCGCTGCGGCACTGGGTCAGCAAGGGGGCCCTGGATGTGGATGGCCTGGGCAGCAAATTGATCGAGCAGCTGGTGGATCGCGGCCTGGTGCACTCCATCGCCGATCTCTACCGGCTGGATGGGGCGCTGCTGGCCAGCCTGGAGCGGATGGGCGACACCTCCGCCAACAAACTGCTGGCAGCCCTAGCCGCCTCCAAGCAGCAGCCGTGGCATCGCCAGCTCTATGGGCTGGGCATCCACCATGTGGGGGAAGTGAATGCCAAAGCGCTGGCCAAAACGTTTGCAAGCGCCGCTGAGCTGGCCGCAGCGTGTCAGCACAGGCCGGAGGAGATCACCGCCGTGTTCGGCATTGGCAGCGAAATTGCCCAATCCCTGCAGCAGTGGTTCGGCACCCCAGCCAATGGGGTCCTGCTCAACGAACTCGAAGCCCAGGGATTGAGCCTGGCCTGCAGCGAGGCCGAGCGGGCCGCCGCCGGCAACGCCGGCCATGGCGATGGCCCCCTCTCCGGCAAAACCCTCGTGCTCACAGGCAGTCTGCCGAGCCTGAGCCGCCGG
>CAYFKI010000265.1:0-2146 GCA_964343525.1 uncultured Cyanobium sp. | reverse complement strand
GATCAGGGTTTAGGAGGGATCGTTCGGCCCGCGGCCTTCCGGCTTGGATTCCGGCAGGAGCTGGGCCAAAAGGCCGGCCGCCATCAACACCCCACCGAGGCTGAGGGCCAGGGTGCGGTTGGCTGCCGCTGGGCCCTCACTCCACACTCCTGCCGCCAGAAAGGCGCCCCCCAGCAACAGGGAAGGCACCAACACAATGCCTTTGGCCGTGCGGTTCAGGCTCATCCGGCTGTGGCTGCGGTGGTGCCGCAGCTCGAACGGGCCAGCCCCTGGGCCACCAGGCCCGTGGCCAGATCAGTGGGCGAGCCGATCTTTTGCACCTGGGCCAGCAACACGCCGTTGTCCTGACCCATCGGCCGAAGGTTCACCCGGCTGCGCCGCGGCAGTTCGGACCGCAGCCAGCCAATGGCCTCCGCTTCCTGGTTGGGCTCCACCTGGATGCAGGCCAGCCCCACGCTGTAGTTGCGATTGCCATCCCCCACCCGCAGCAGGGTGGCGGTGCTCACCTGGAGCACTTCCGCCGCCTCGGCGGCCAGGCCAAGCGAGAGCCAGAGGCTCAGACCGATGGCCAGGGCCAGCAGTCGCTTCAAAGCTTGGCGCCGCAACTCGGACAGAACAGGTGCGCGCTTTCGGTGTTGCTGCCGCAGGCATTGCAGTGCCGGCTGGTGTCGATAGCTAGCTCGGGATGGCTGGGCAGACCCACCATCTGGGCGTTGCTGGCACCGGGGGGCACCATCGGATAGCAGTTTTCGTTGCGCCGCACCTTCACGTCGATGAACACGGGGCCTGGATGGGCCAGGGCTTCGGCTAACTGCTGGCGCAGGTTGGCCCGCTCAGTAATGGCGATGCCTTTCACCCCAAACGCTTCGGCCAGGGCCGGGAAATTGGGCATGCCGCCCATCATTTCGGAGGCGGAATAGCGCTCTTCGTAGAAGCTCTCCTGCCACTGGCGCACCATCCCCTGCCAGCCGTTATTGAGCACTACCACCTTCACCGGCAGGTTGTACTGGCTAAGGGTTCCCAGTTCCTGGATGTTCATCAGGATGCTGGCATCACCCGCCACGCAGATCACCTGTTCCTGGGGGAAGGCGGTTTGCACGCCCATGGCAGCCGGCATGCCAAAGCCCATGGTGCCGAGGCCCGCACTGCTGATCCAATGGCGTGGCCCGTTGTGCAGGAACTGGGCGGCCCACATCTGGTGCTGGCCCACATCGGTGGTGTAGTAGGCGCTGGGCGCCAGCTCGCGCAGGGCGATCACCACCTCCTGGGGGGCGATGTCGCCTTCCGGCGTGGGAACCACCAGCGGGTAGTGCTGCTTCCAGCTGGCGATGCGCTCGAGCCAGGCATCGGTGCGGCCCTGGGCGGTTTCACCGGCGGTGGCGGCGACCAGCTGCTCAAGGGCTGTTTTGACATCGGCCACCACGGCCACATCGGGCAGCCGGGTTTTGCCCATTTCGGCGGCATCGATGTCGATGTGGATCACCTGGGCCCTGGGGGCAAAGCCATCCAGCCGGCCGGTGACCCGATCATCAAAGCGGGCACCGGCGGCAATCAGCAGATCGCATTCGGTGACGGCGAAATTGGCGTAGGCGGTGCCGTGCATGCCGAGCATCCCCACCGAGAGGGGATGGGTTTCATCGAAGGCCCCTTTGCCCATCAAGGTGGTGGTGACAGGCAGCCGAAAGCGCTCGGCCAATTGGGCCACCAAGGCGTGGGCGCCACTGCTGATCGCACCGCCTCCCACGTAGAGCAGGGGGCGACGGGCTTGGCGGATCAACTCCAGGGCGGCCGCGAGCGCTTCCGGTGCCGGCGCGGGCGGCAGTTTGAAGCCAGCAGGGATGGCCGAACCCGGTGCCACCGGGATGTAATCAAATTCTTCGGCGCCCACATCCTTGGGCACATCGATCAACACCGGGCCGGGCCTGCCACTGGCGGCGATCAGGAAGGCTTCCGCCACGATTCGGCCGATGTCGGCGGGATCACGCACCACCCAGGAGTGCTTCACGATCGGCAGGGTGATGCCGAAGATGTCGGTTTCCTGGAAGGCGTCGGTGCCGATGGCGGCGCGCGGCACCTGGCCGGTGATCACCACCATCGGCACCGAATCCATCTGGGCGGTGGCGATGCCGGTCACCAGGTTGGTGGC
>CAYFKI010000264.1:0-2149 GCA_964343525.1 uncultured Cyanobium sp. | reverse complement strand
GCTCCCGTTCGGTTCGGCGTTCTGCCCATGCGATGGCCCTTCCCCTGGCCTTGCTGGTGGTTGTGTTGGTGCGGTTGGGCTTTGGCGCCTTCGCCCCGCCGGCCCCAGGGCCTGGGGATCCAGCCCGCCTGCTGCAGGGCAGCGATGTTCCAGTGCCGATCGTCATCGACGGCACCTTGCTGGCCGATCCCAGTCCCAATGCGTCAGGCCCGGGCTGCCGGGTGGTGGTGCAGCTGCCCCAGGGGCGCACGGAGTTGCACCTCAACCCTTGCCAGCCCCTGCAGGAGGGCTGGCAGGTGCGGGCCCAGGGGCTGCTTCAGCGGCCCCGATCGGCGCCCCACCCGTTGCTGGCCGGCCCGGCTGAGCGGTTGGCACGTCAGGGGGCCTTCAGCCAGTTGGAGGTGGAGCAGTTGACGGTGATCCGGCGGCCTGCGACGCCGGTTGCGGATCTGAGGCGGCGCATCGCCCAAGCCCTGCTCGATCAGGCCGGCCCCTCCCGGGGCGGGGTGCTGGCGGCTCTGGTGCTGGGCAGTGCGGTGGTGCCCTTGCCGCTGGAGGTGCGCGATGCCTTTCGGGCGGCAGGGTTGTCGCACGCGCTAGCCGCCAGTGGCTTTCACCTCAGCGTGCTGCTGGGGGCGGTGATGCCCCTGGGCCGCCAGTTGCCCAAGCCGCTGCGCATGGGGTTGGCTTTCGGAGCCATGGGGCTGTTTGTGCTGATGGCGGGTCCCCAGCCCTCGGTGTTGCGGGCCGTGGTGATGGGGGCCCTGGCGCTGCTGGTGCTCGAAAGCGGCTGGCGGGCAAAGCCCCTGGGCATCCTGCTGGCCAGTGTGGTCGGCTTGCTGCTGTGGTTTCCCGGTTGGCTGCTGGATGTGGGCTTCCAGCTGAGTGCGGTGGCCACCGCCGCGTTGATGGTGTCGGCCCGCCCGCTGGAGGAGGCCTTCAGGGGCCGTTTTCCTAGGGCCATTCCTGGCTGGTTTGCGGCTGCCCTTGCCGTGCCAGTGGCGGCCTCGCTCTGGACCCTGCCGCTGCAGCTGCTGCACTTTGGCGTGGTGCCGATCTATGCGGTTCCCGCCAATTTGGTGGTGGCCCCTTTGCTCACCCCGATCACCTTGGGGGCCATGGGCCTGGCCTGTGTGGCCGTACTGGTTCCGCCGCTGTTGCCTGTGGTGGCGGTGCCCGTGGCCTGGCTCTGCGGGCTGCTGTTGGCGGTGGTTCGCTGGTTTGCTGGTTTACCCATGGCCCAGTGGCAGGCGGGCAAGCCCCCGCTGGGGTTGGTGCTGTTGTTTACGGCGGCCCTGGTGGCCTTGGTGCTGCCAGCGTTGGGCCACAGCTGGCGGCGGCTTGGCTGGGCGCTGCTGGCTTTGGTGTTGGTGGGCTATGGGGCCTGGTTGCGCGCCGATCGGTTGCTGCTGGTGCACCAGGGGCGGCTGGATCTTCTGGTGGCGCGGCACGACGGCCGCGCGGCCCTGGTGAGCCTGCAGGGGGATGGCTTCAGTTGCCAGGCGGCCAAGACCCTGGCGAAGGGCCTGGGGGTGCAGCGGCTGGATTGGTCGCTGGTGCTTGATCCAGTGGCGCCCCCCAGCCCCCAGTGCTGGCAGCAGGGTTCAGCCCTGGTGCTGGCCGCTGGCGATGGCAGCCAGCCGCTCGTTCCAGGGGAACGCTTGGTGAGCCCGGGGCTAGAGGCTTCTGCCTTGGCCAGCGAAAGCCGGGCCGTGCAGTGGCAGGTGGGCCGCTCCAGTTGGCTGCTGTTACCCGATCGGCAGGCGCTGTGGAGTTGGCGGGATCAAGCCCAGCGGCCGCGGCTCGATGGGGTTTGGCTGGGTTTTCGACCCCACGCGGCCGAACGCCAATGGCTGGCCCAGCAGGGAATCGGTCGGGTCTGGTTGAGCGGCCAGCCGCCAGCCCAATGGCCGCGTCCATGGGCTGCCAGCGGGGCCAGTGGATCCCTGGAGGCGGCGCTTGGCTAGTGGATCCTTAAAGTGCCCAAGGCCTGAGGGCCCCTCCGCAATGCGGGGAGTTTGGAGAGGTGGCTGAGTGGTCGAAAGCGAACGACTCGAAATCGTTTGAAGGGCAACCTTCCGTGGGTTCGAATCCCACCCTCTCCGCTTTTCAGGGGTTTGACCTAACGAGGAAAGAAGCCCAGTAGCGT
>CAYFKI010000263.1:0-2152 GCA_964343525.1 uncultured Cyanobium sp. | reverse complement strand
CCAGCACCAAACAGCCCCCAAGATCACGACGATGTGGTGATTGTGCGCTGGCTGCAGGCCCACCGCAGCCCCGAGCAAATTGCCAACAGCTGGCAAGTATTAACCCGAGAGCTACTGAGCTTCGATTCAGCGCTGGGAACGAGTCTCACCGAATCATCGCCCGTTCTCAGCAAGGGCCTTCTCGACTTTGTGGAGCCGATCAACCAGGCACGCGCGGCCATCAAAGAGATCTACAAACGGCCGAGGCCCTTTGTGGCCCATGCCGACATCAAACCCTGCGTTCCCAAAGAGCCCGGCTATTCCTTCCCCTCGGGCCACGCCACGTTCTACAGCGCCACCTCCACCCTGCTGGCCGATTTGCTGCCTGAGCGGCAAGAACGCATCAAGGACGTGGGCAAATCCGTGGGCGCCAATCGGGTGATCTGTGCGATGCACTATCCAACCGATATCGAAGCTGGGGTGCGCCTTGGCAAAGCTGGTGCCGAACAAATCCTCCAATCTTCAGCCTGGAAACAATTCAAACAACAGCCCGCTGTGCAGGCTGAGATCCGGGCAATCCAAGCCATCCCAGCAGAAAGCTTGCCCTTGATCGTGCGCTAGCCAAAATCAACCAGATGGGCGACGCAGGCTGCGCGCCAACCCCACCACGGAGACCAACACCCAAAAGCCCTCCAGCAGCACAAAGCCATAGCTGTTTTCTCCCAGAGCTCGCCATAACAGCAGTGCCGCGCCCGTCAGATTCAACACTTGGTAAAGCGGCGATTCACTGCGCAACAGGCGTAGTTGCTGCCCCCCATAGGCCAACAGCAACAACAGGGCACCGAAAAGCGATTGGTGTTGCATCGGATCTCTCAGCTGAATTGCTCAGGGCGGTGACGCTGGGGATAGGCCATTAACCATGGCCAGCATTGATCGGAGCTGGTGGAAAGGGTGCCTGCTTCAGGCAGTTGGCGCACCAGTGCCTGTACCGCCTGTTGCAAAATCAACAACGAGCGGCTCTTCGGCAACCGTTCTGCCATGGCTGTCTGCAGGCTGTGGTAGTACCAGGTGAGGGGTTCGATGCCTCCTGGCAGCACCTGGCTCGTTTCGGGCCGCAAAGCCAGCTGCAGGCTCCATTCATGGCACTCCTGGGCCTTGTCGGCCGCCATCACCAAGAGCACATCCAGCGATAAATCCGCAACCGAGGCGATGTAGGCCTGGCGTCGTTCCAGCCAGGGAGGTCTGGGGCCGGATGCAAATGCCTGGGTGGTGTCGGTGGCCCTGAGGGCAATCTGGCCAACACGCTCGCCGTAGCGGCGTTCAATCTCTGCCAGTGAAGCGTTGCCGTACACCAAGGCATCGTGCAACAAGGCGCCGATGGCCTGATCTTCATCACCACCGTCTTCCCAAACCAGGGTGCTCACGGCAAGCAGATGGGAAAGCAACGGAGAGGGCCAATGCTTGCGCCTTTGATCTCCGTGAAGCTCCGTCGCCCAGGCGATGGCTTCCAGGTAACGGGGAAAATGGGGTGTCTGAACCATCACAAGCTGAGTGTCATCACAACAAGAAGCCAACGATCAAAAGACAGACATCGACCAAGCTCAAGATCCCATCAGCATCGCCACCCCCATCAGCGCCATCATCCCGTTTTCGGCAAAACTCACGATCCCCAGGGGCGCCTTGGAGTTACCACCAACACAAGCACAATTCAACGCCAGTTTGTCGATCACCACAGCCTTATAAACCGACACCATTCCAGAGATCCCCACCAACACGGCCAACACTCCTGTAAGCCCCATGGCCGCATTGGCCAGAAAACCCAGGGCAATCACCATCTCAAGCCCTGGATAGAGGCGGCCATAAACAGGCCAGCGCTGGGTAAGCAAATCGTATTTGGAAAAACTTTTGGCAAAGCCCGGGATATCCATCAGCTTGAGCATGGCCAGCATGGCGATGGCTAGGCCCATGAATCCCCGCCAGCCCAAACCAGCCGCCAACGTCACCAAAAGAGCTGAGCCAAACACAGCCATCACCGGTGTATACGACACCTCCAGGGCCTCCGGTTTGACCTGCAGGATTGCGGCTAGATCGCTGTAGCCACCGATTCGGTTCTCGCCGAAAAAGATTTGCGGTGTTGTCACCACTGAGTGGCTGCGTTTGAACGCCTCCACCT
>CAYFKI010000262.1:0-2154 GCA_964343525.1 uncultured Cyanobium sp. | reverse complement strand
TCGAGCAACAGCAGCAGCAGCACGCTCTCACCAGCGTCTGATCCCTCCAAAGGGCATTAGTTAGGGTCAGGACTTCACCGTGCAGTGGGTTGCCAACAAGCGCTGAACCAGTGCGGGATCATATTGCAACGCGTAGGCCTCAAGCTCCCGTTGGCGGCTGTCCTGGGGCAGCACACTTGTGGTTGCCAACACATGTTGCAGGTTTCCTTGAGAACGAAGGTATTGAAGAAAGAAACCTGCCACTTGTTGATCCGTGAAAGCGCCCGTGTTACGCAAACCCTGAGCCAATGATAAAGAAGTAGAGTTATCCAAACCGTCGAGACAGTCCTGAACCACGTGAACCAGTTCGTGACTCAGGACCAGCTCCCGAAGTCTGGGTTGACGTCGCAACTCAGAACTGAGGCACAACTGGTTGAGGCCCATGTTGTAGGTCGCCAATTGCCTAGGGCCTCCGCAGTGGGGGCGCTCCAACACTGCGACGCTCAAAGCCTGGAGCTTGTCGAGGGCGCGATCCAACAGGTCGTCCTGAGCAGAATGAAGGGCTGCCGGTGCCCCGACGGCGTCATCGGACGCCGCGCCAGCCGCACCGGACAGAAGAAGCGCCAACCCAGCAGCCCAGAACAGACCCTCCACAGAGCCGGGCAGACGCAACACGAAGATCCCGCAACTGGTCTCAAGGCATTCTCACTCTACCTCGAAAAGAGACGGCCATTCCGCAGGCTGCCAGGAGCAGCAGTGGCAGCTCCCCCCAGCGGGCATAGGGACTGAGCTGAACGCGCGGTTGCAGACTCACGGCCAGGGTTCCGAAATGCCCAAGGGGCAGACTGCGACGAACGCGTCCCGATGGATCAACCACGAGGCTCGGCCCGGTGTTGGCACTGCTAACTAGCCAGCGACTGGACTCGATGGCCCTTAGCTGCGCCAGCGCTCGGAACTGGAGTTGCAACTGGGCTGGGTAGGGGTCAAGGTTTGCAATGACCAAAAGCCACTGTGCGCCCTCTCGAGCGGCGGCGGATAAGGCCTGGCCATCGGCAATCTCGTAACAAATGGCCACTCCCACGGCACCATCCGACCTCTGCAGAAGCCGAGATGGAGAACCCGGCGCTAGGCCTCCTACCGCCGACAATCCAGCCCACCGGAACACTCCAGCCGCGGGAACCCATTCGCCCAATGGAACCAAGCGATGCTTATCGACGGCGCCGGTCGGTAGATCCGCACCGACCGGAAAATTCAGTAGGGAACTATGCAATTGAGACTGCTCGATTCGGAAGCCGCCACTCAGAACCTCCACCAACGCCGGGCGCGGCAAAGGTTGGCCCAAGGGCAAGGCTCCTTCAGGCAGCAGCAGGGCGTCGCTACCCAATCGCTGCGCCTGCATGAGGGCCCGATCCAGTTGCCGCAATTGCAAAACCTGCTGATCGGCGTCGAACTTGCGGCGGGTCGGGATCGCAGGCTGCAGCACCAAGAGAGAACGTGTGTGCGCCGATGTGGCAGCGGGGAGTTCACCGGAGGCTTCCAACCGCCACCACCCCGAACAATGCAGCAACAACACCACAGCGAGCCACCATCCAACTAGGCGCAAAAACCCTGAGCGATGCCCAGACCACGCGTTCAGCACCCGCCATAACCCCCAGCCCAGCAGCAGCTGCAGCGCCGCCAGCCCGCCGGCCCCCACCAGCTGCGCCAGGCCAGCCAGGGCCCGATCACCGGGCAGCGCTGCGGAACCAAGCCCGATCCAAAACAGGGGGCCCTTGGCCAGCAGCACCTCCGCCAGCCCCCACAGCGCCGCGCTGATCAGGGCTGTTCCAGGGCGCTCAGCCCCAAGCCGATGCACAACCCAGCGCCAGGCCGCCACCAGCCCACCGCCGAGCAGGCCAATGGCCAGCAACAGCAGCACGCACAACGGCAGGCTCAGGGGCAAGGGCACCCCCACCCAATCCAGCGGATGCAGCCACAGCAACCAGCGGTGGCTCACCAGCACCGCCGCGCCACCCCAGAGCGCAGCGGCCCGGGGCCCAAGGGCCCACAGCGGCACCAGGGCCACCCAGAGCAGTGGCGGCCAGCCCAGCGGCGGCAGGGCCAGGCCCGCCAGCAGGCCGGCCCCCAGCGCCACGCTCCACCCCAACGGCCGGTTCTCTGCCATGGCCACAGACC
>CAYFKI010000261.1:0-2172 GCA_964343525.1 uncultured Cyanobium sp. | reverse complement strand
ACCCAGGGTGTGGCCCAGGCGAGCGCCGTGGCATCGGCGCCCAATTCCCAGACCACCCAGTCCACCGAGCAGACCACGGTGGAATCCTTCGGGGCCAAACAGGGGCCGCTGTTGGGCTTGCAGGCCACCACCGATCCCCGCTTGGGCACGGTCACCTTGATCGGCGATGCCTCCCAGATTGCGGTGGCTGAGCATTATTTGCGGCAGCTCGATCTTCGCCAGCGCCAGGTGGCGTTATCGGTGAAAATCTTGGATGTCAACCTCGACAATGACAGCTCGATTGCCAATAGCTTTGCCTTTAAATTTGGCAATAATTATATTGTCAATGATTCCGGCAGATTTCTGGGTTCGTTTGGGAATGGCTATCCCAGCGGCACCACACCTCAAATCGCCCAGCCCAGTGATGGCCAGTTCATTGATTATCTGAGGGCGAGCATCGTTTCCCAGAACACGAAGTTGTTGGCTTCGCCCACCCTGATCCTCTCGGAAAATCCCGAGACCATTGCTGGTGGGGCCGAGGTGGCCGCCGCCACCAGCGCCGGCGGGGCTGGTAATGCCAGCAGTGCCCTGGCTGCAGCCTCGATTGGTAGGCCGAGGGCGAATGAGTCGTTTGTCACTGTGGGCACCAATGTGGTGACGGCCTATACCTCCAATCAGGCCACGGGAAGTAATACGGGGGGTGTGATTACCTGCACGCCCAGTTTTGGTGTGTCTGGCCTCACGTTGGGGGCGCGGGTCTCGAAGATCGATGACAACGGTTTTGTCACGTTCACGCTTTCGCCAGCCATTTCAGCGGCCACATCCAAGACCACCGTCCAGGGTTGTGGCGATATCCAAATTCTCAGTGTTCGCCGCCTGGACACTGGCACCGTGCGTGTACGGGATGGTCAAACCCTGATTCTCACCGGGGTGATTTCCGATTCCGATATCGCCACGGTGACCAAATGGCCGATCTTGGGGGATATCCCCCTGGTGGGTCAGTTCTTCCGAAATTCCGGTCGCACCCGCACCAAGCGCGAGCTCGTGATCATGGTGACTCCCAAGGTGATCAACGATGAATCGGGTGGGGTTTACGGCTATGGCTACCAGCCCAGCTCGACGCCCGCTCGCCAGTGGCTGGGCCAGGGTGCCCTTTAAAGCCCCAGAGGCGTCAAGGCCAGCATCGCCAGCGGACCCAGGAGTTGGATCACGCCGGCGGCCGCCCCCAGCAGTTGGCTGCCCATGCCATTGCCGCCTGGCCCCTTCGCTGGTGCCTTGGTGAGGCTGGCGGCGGCATCGCGCAATTGGCTCGCCCTGGCGGTTTCTCCCTGCTGCTCATAGAGCGCAGCGGCCTGGCGGAAATCATCGGCGGCCTGTTGGTCCTTGCCCTGTTGGCTGCGGCTGATGCCCCGCGCCACCCAACTCACGGCGGCTTCCCGTTGCCGGCGGATCGCCTCACTGAACCACCGCTCCGCCTCGGGGGCGTCTCCGGCTTGGTGGGCCTGCACCCCCGCATTGTGCAGTTGGGCGTAGCTCAATTGGGCTAGAGCCAAACCTTTGGCCTGCTCCCAGTGGGCCCTGGCCAGGGCGTTGCGATCGAGCAGGGCTCCACTCAGGTCGGCCTGGCGTAAGTCGGTGCCTTCGAGCAGGGCACCGCGCAGATCAGCGCCCCGCAGTGAGGCTCCCAGCAGGCTGGTGAATTGCAGATTGGCGCCCTGCAACTTGGCGCCATCGAGTTGGGCCTGGCTGAGGTTGGCCCGTTGGAGCTGGGCTCGGCGCAGGTCGGCCTGGCGCAGATCGGCCAACACCAGGTCGGCATCGGCCAGGAGGCAGCCCACGCAGGCGTGGGTGTCGAGCAGCTGCGCCAGGGGCGTGGCGCTGGGGGTGGATTGGCCCCAGCTTGGTTGGATGCTCCAGGTGGTAGGCGTGATCACAACCGCCAGCAGGGCGGCCCAGCGCGTACCCCAGGGCCCGCCTCCGCGTGGGCTCCCCGCGGCGGGGCTGGGGCGATGGGTCGCGTGCTGACGCTGCATGGCCGTTGCTGAACGCCTTGGGCTGTTTAACGCCTTCGGCACCTCTTGGCGACGCAGGCTGCGTGGCGCACCCGCTTGGCGACGCACCCCGTAGCGTCGGTGCATGGCGCCAGACCCCCATCCTGAGCTCCATGGCGGCAATGCCCTGGCCGCGGCCAGG
>CAYFKI010000260.1:0-2174 GCA_964343525.1 uncultured Cyanobium sp. | reverse complement strand
GGCCCAGATCCGGCGCGCTTCCACCCCGGCTGAAGCGGTGGCGGAAGCCTCCATCGTGTGCCTCTGCCTCAGCGATGACACTGCCGTGCTGGAGGTGATGCTTGGCCAGGGCGGCGCGCTGCAACAGCTCAGGCCCGGCAGCCTGGTGATCGATTTTTCCACCATTGCGCCGGCCACCAGCCAGACCGTGGCCGCCCAGCTGGCGGAGCGGCAGGTGGCCTACCTCGACGCTCCCGTAACCGGTGGCACCGAAGGGGCCCGGGCCGGCACCTTGTCGGTGCTGGTGGGGGGCGAGGCTGGCGATCTCGAGCGCGCCAGACCCCTGCTCGAGATTGTGGGGGGGCGCATCACCCACCTGGGAGGTGTGGGAGCCGGCCAGCAGGCCAAGGCGGTGAACCAGGTGCTGGTGGCGGGCAGCTACGCCGCAGTGGCGGAGGCCCTGGCCCTCGGCCAGCGGCTTGGACTGCCGATGGACAGCCTGATCGAAGCCCTCAAGGGTGGGGCGGCGGGTTCCTGGGCCCTGGAGAACCGCTCCAGCAACATGCTCCAGGGCCACTATCCCCTGGGTTTCAAGCTGGCCCTGCACCGCAAGGATCTGGCCATTGCCCTGGCCGCCGCCAGCGCCGCCGATCTGGAGCTACCCGTGAGCGCCCAGGTGGCCGCCCTGGAAGATGCCCTGATTGCCCAGGGCCATGGCGACGACGACGTGTCCGCCCTCGCCCGCTGGTTCTCCTAGGGGTTGAGCCCTGCCTGATCGGCCACCACCCGCACCCGCTTGGTGGCGGTCACGATGCCCTTGGGATGCACCAACAACACCGCCCAGGTTTGATCACCGGGCGTGAGCGGCGCTTGCACGGTCTTGAACAGACCGCCGCCGCCCAGGGCTCCCAGCTGCAAGGTGGGACTAGCGAGGGCCGTGACCTGGGCATCGGTCACGGCCGACAACCCACCGGCCACCACGGCCCCATCGAGCGGATCGTCAAACACCACATCCACGTCGTACCGCTGACCGGTGAGCACCGCATCGGGGATCAGCAGGCTGATGGGCAAGGGGGTGTCGGCGCTCTGCAGCACCGATTGCTCCTTGATCACCCGTTGGCTGGTGATGTGGCCGCCCTCGCTGCCCAACGCCAACAGCTGGGTTGCCTCAAAGGCGTAGGTGTGGGCGCCATCTTTGCGGCTACCAAGCACCTTCACCTCGGTGGTGGTGCTGCCATCGCGCAGGGGAGCACCGGCGCTCACCTGCCAATGGGCATCGGGGAAGTCCTTGAGCAACGCGCGCCGGCGCTGGGCCACCTGGGCCGGATCCAAACCAGGGCCCGGGGCCAGCACGGCCGTGAGCTCCCCATGGCCGTTGAAGGCCTGCTCAAGAGCCTGCAACTGGGCTGCTGACGGGGCTGCAGTCGGTGATGCGGCCAGGGCAGATCCCAAACCGCCACCTCCGATCGCTGAAGCCAACGCCACCAGGGCCGTTGCCGCCCCCTGCCAACCCAGGGAGCGCGCCAAACCAAAACGCGGCATCGAGCCTGCCGAAACGGCTTTTAAGTTAGGCCCGATCCAAGGCTCTGCCGATGCCCAGGCTCCTGATTGCTGCAAGCGGCACCGGCGGGCACCTCTTCCCCGCGCTAGCGGTGGCCGATGCCATGCCCGCCGATTGGCAGGTGCAATGGCTGGGCGTACCCGATCGGCTCGAGCGGGAGTTGGTACCCCAGCGCTACCCCCTGCACACCGTGCGCTGCGGCGGCCTGCAGGGCAAGGGCCTGCGCCAACTGCTCAACCTGGTGCAACTGCTGCAGGCGATCTGGGCCGTACGCCGCTTGATCCGCCGCGAAGGTTTTGGCGTTGTGTTCACCACCGGGGGCTACATCGCGGCCCCGGCGATCCTGGCCGCCCGCTGGTGCGGCGTGCCGGTGGTGCTGCATGAAAGCAATGCCATCCCCGGCAAGGTGACGCGCCTGCTCGGCCGCTTCTGCACCCGCGTGGCCCTGGGCCTGCCCCAGGCCGCCAAGCGCCTGCCAGGCTGCCGGCCCCTGGTGAGTGGCACCCCCGTGCGCCAGGAGTTTGGCCAGAGCGCTCCGCTGCCCAGCTGGGCACCCCCGGGCCCGGGGCCCCTGCTGGTGGTGATGGGCGGCAGCCAGGGGGCCGTGGGCCTCAACCGCATGGTGCGGCCCCTG
>CAYFKI010000259.1:0-2176 GCA_964343525.1 uncultured Cyanobium sp. | reverse complement strand
CGCTCAAAGCCGCGGACGCTGTCTGCCGGCCCAATGACGGAGCCGCTGCCATGGCTTGGCTGGTGGGATCTCAAGGGTCCACTCGGCCAGCACGTCGCGGCCGAGGGGGGTGAGCCGCACCCGCTCGGTGAGGCCCTGACCGTCGACTTCCCGGCGCAGCACCCCGAGTTGGATCAGCCAGATGAAATGGTCTTCACAGCGCCCAGGGCTCAGGCGGTCGCGGCAGAGGCGATCCCGGTCGGGATGTTTGCTCAGCTGGCTGCTGCTGAGGGAGCCGTGCTCGAGCTGTTGGTAAAAGTTGAGGCGAAATGGCAGGCATTGCACGGCCCTGCGGGCGCGCACCAGGGCGCGGACATCACTGTTGAGCGGGGCAATGGCCATCGCACGATGGAGCCTGGACTGCCATTGTCGGGCTTGAGATCCGAACGGCGCGAGATGTTGCTGCTGGCTTCCGCTTCCCCTGCCCGCAGACGCCTGCTGGAGCAAGCGGCTATCCCCCATCGGGTGCAGGTGAGTGGGATCGATGAGGACGCCATCACGGATCCAGACCCGAAAAAGCTGGTGCAGGCGCTGGCCCTCGCCAAGGCCCGGGCGGTGCTGGCGGAGCTGCGTGCCCCGTCCCCTGGCGAGCTGCCGATCACCACGGTGTTGGGATGTGATTCGGTGCTGGCCTGGCAGGGGGAAGTGTTCGGTAAGCCGGTCGATGCCCAAGAAGCGATCAGCCGTTGGCGGCGCATGGCTGGAGGGTGGGGGGAGCTGCACACCGGTCATTGCCTGCTGGGGGCAGAGTCGGCGGATGGCGGGCAGCCATCCCCCCTTCGCCTCACCACCATCACCACCCGTGTGCAGTTCGCGGCGCTGAGCCCCGCTGAAATCGATGCCTATGTGGCCACGGGCGAACCGCTGGCCTGTGCCGGCGGCTTTGCGCTGGAGGGCCGCGGTGGGGCGCTGGTGGAGAGGATCGAAGGCTGCTTTTCCAATGTGATCGGCCTCAGCCTGCCGTTGCTGCGCCGCTGGCTGGCTGAGACCTGAGGGCGATCCTGAGCTTGGTTAGTTGAACAACGCTTCCAGCACCTTGCCGATCGTGCGACCTGTGCTGGTTTTGCCGTGGATGGCTTGTTGGCGCGTGCTCAGGGTGTAGTCCTGCCAGCGGAACACCGCACCATTGCCCTGATCGCTGTAGCTCACGGGCCATCGCCCACCGCTGCCATCGGCAATGGCGAAGTTGCCGTCGTTGTTGTCGAAGCTGTAGCGGGCGCCATTGGCCAGCACCACATCAAAGCGTTTGCTGTAGCCCTGCTGAAGCTCCCTGAGATCGCAGCTGCCGTTGAACAACTCCTGGGCGCCGCGGTTGAGGCGGCACAGCCCTGTGGCCTTGGTGGGTGAGGGCTGGGGGGCTGGATAGGGATTGGGATTGGGCCTCCATCCCTGGTTGTTGGGATTCCAGCCGTCACCGTTGCCGCCATAGAGCTGGTCGGTGAGAGGGCGATTGATCACCCTTTGCCCCCAGCCATTGGTCCAGCAGGCTGCGGAGATGGCATCACAAATCACGCCGTTGCTCAGACGAAATTGCGGTGAGGGTGGCCGGCCGTCGAGGGAGCGCTCGGCGTTATTGGCGGCAAAGGCGCCGTAGTAGGTGCGGGTGAGGCCCACCGAGAGGCCGTTCCTGTTGAAACAGAGCTGGTTGCCACCATCACAGATCACTCCGGCCGCTGGAAATTGCAGGGCTGCAGAACCGCCGGGTTGGGCGCCCCTGGGTTGGGCCGCTGCGATGCCACTGGTGCCGCCAATCACAACCACCGTGCTGAGGAAGGCGAAGGCTTTCGTGGCGCTGGTCTGCAGGGGAGGCATGGGCAGTCGGCGGGGCGGATTGCTGTAGTTCTAGGGGCAATCCGGGGCCATGGATCGCTGCTGCCCAACAAAAAAGCCCCCGCCTGGGGCGGGGGCTTGAGCAACCGGAGCCTTGGCATCCGAGTTGTTGGTGGCTGGATTGCCGATCAGTCGAGATCGGGCATGGCCAGCGTGGGCTCGGCCTGACGGTCGATGCCTTTTTCAAAACCGGCAGCTGCGGCGCGGGCGCGACCGGCGTGCCAGAGGTGACCCACCAGGAAGAAGAAGGCCAACACGAATTGGGTGGAGGCAAGCCACTGGCGGATGTTCACGAAGTTCACCGAGT
>CAYFKI010000258.1:0-2193 GCA_964343525.1 uncultured Cyanobium sp. | reverse complement strand
GCCATTGCAGAAGGCCCCACTGATGGGTACCTCGGCAAAGCTCTCCCGGCACAGGCTCACATCCCCATCCCGTTCGCCGTAGAGGCCTTGGCCGCGGCCAAGGCAGGCAAACAGCAGGGCGGCCAGGGGGGCGGGTTGCTGTTGGGCCTGCCGCTGGAGGAGTTGGCGGGATTCCTGGCGGGAAGTGGTGCCATCGCGCAGCTGGAACTGCACCTGTTGCCCCACCCGCATCCGCTCGGCAACGGCGACGGCGCCATTGCGGGGGTCCACGCCGATCAGGTTGCGCACCAGGAAGGCCTCGGCGGTGCTGGCCTCGCCGTTGCTGGCCTGGGGGGTGCTGGCGAGTTGGAAACTGTGGCGGCCCACCCCCAGGAATAGGGCGTTTTTGGCCAGTTCCCGCTCGCTGGGGCTCAGGCCCGTGAGGATGGCCTGCAGAGCAGCTACAGGGCTGTTGCGCTTGCTGCCCTCGCTCACTTCCAGCACCACATTGCGCTCTGCTTGCTCTACCTCGAGCACCGGTCCAATCGGCCGGCAGCCCTGGGCGACCACCGGATCCAGCCGCCAGCTCCCGCCAATCAGGCAACCCACGGCCCCTGTGGTGACACCGCTGTCAAACAACAGCGATCCATGGGGGGCGCTGTGGGCTGCGGCAATGCCGCCCAATTTGGCGGCCTGGGGGCAGGCGTAGTCGAGCCCGCTGATCACATCGTTGATCGCCTGGCAGCTGGGGTCAATCAGCAGCAGCATCGAGGGCATGGCCGCCAGATCAGCCGGCTCTGAGCCCAGCAGCGCTTGCCAGGGTTGGGCAGGGCCGTCGAGATCGGGCAGCGATTGGGTGTCGATCGCGAAGGGGCGCAGCTCGGCCCCCGGGAGCTGCAGCAGGGTGACGCTCAGGGCCGGAGCATGCTCCAGCTCGTGGGGCTTGCCGGTGCCATCGGTGCCCACCACCCCGCCCCCCACACAGCCGAGCCAATGCTTGGCCTTGAGCTGGGCTTGCAGCAGGGGCAGCAGCCTGGGGAGATCGCTGGCGTAGCTGCTGGAGGCAAACACCAGGGCCAGATCGGCGCCATCGCTGCCTTTGGTGCTGGCCTGGCGTTGCAGTTGCTGGGCCACCGCATCCACGGCGGCCTGCAGGGAGGCATCGGTGGCAAGCGCCGTGCGGCACCAGGGTCCCTGGCTTGGGCGTTGTTGCAGTGCCAGCCAGTTCGGCAGGGGGAAGGCAGCCATAGGGCGGACCCTATCGCCCGCTGGGGTGCACGGATAATGGCGCCTTACCGAACCACCCCCGTGCCCGCAGCTTTGCCGGAAACGCTCTACCGCTCGCTGGTGTGGCTCGATTACCGCCTGGCGGTGTTGCTCAACGTGGGGCTGCCCCTGGTGCTGCTGGTGTGGGCGGCGGTGCGGCGCGAAGGGGCCCTGCTGCGGTTGTTGCAGATCTATTGGAAAGTGGCCAGCTTGCGCCTGATCAGTGCGCTGTTGCTCGCCAACCAACGGCCCTTGGGATTTGGCTTGATCGTGGTGGCCCAAGCCCTGGTGGTGGTGGCCCTGTGGTTCTGGGTGGATCTCAACGAGGAACTGGCCGATTTGCCGCCCTGGAGACCCCTGCCCCTCACGGTTCGGATCTGGCGCTGGAGCCTCACGATCTGGGCTTCGCTCGGGGCGCTGTTCAGCCTCACCAGCCTCACCTGCCTGGACAAGGCCGCGTTGAGCGGCCCCCACTGCGCCGTGTGGCTGCAGGCTCCCGAGGCGCTCAACCAGCAGCTGACAGGGCTGTTTGGCTTCTTGTTTGGCGCCAACTGGACCCCCACCCTGGCGGGCTTTGTGGGCTACCTGGCCCTGGTGGGCTATGCGGTGGGCCTGCTGCAGTGGTTGTTGGTGCGCCTGCCCAAGCAGGGACGCGTGGCCGGAGAGTTTTGAGTGGGAGCCCAAGCGGGGGAGCAAGAGGTGGCTGCCCTGCTGGCGGGCCTGGAGGCGATCAGCCGCGCTCGCCCCGACCGGGTGCTGCGGTTGCGCGGTGAGCTGCCTGCAGAGCCTGGCTTTGAGCCGTTTGAGCTGTTGATCTACCGGGGCTTCTCCAGCAGCGTGAGCCATCCCACCGCTTTTGATCCCGACCAGCCGGCCTTGCCTGAGGCGGCACGGATCGATGCGGTGGAACTGCTGCAGGGGCCGTTGAATCCCGCTGATGAACGGGTG
>CAYFKI010000257.1:0-2203 GCA_964343525.1 uncultured Cyanobium sp. | reverse complement strand
TTGCCGTTGGCGGTGCTCAATCCGGGGGATCGGGCCCTGCTGCTGGATCCCTACTACCCCTCCCATCAGGGGGGCTTGCATTTGGCATCGGCCGAAACCGTGCTGTTGCCCCTCGATCCCGATCAGGGCTGGCGACCCGATTTTGAGGCCCTCACCCCTGAGCAGTGGGGGCAGATTCGCTTGATGGTGCTGGGGTTTCCCCACAACCCCACCGCCACCACCGGGGAGCAGGCCTGGCTGGATGCGGCGGTGCGCAAGGCCCTGGATCACGGCATCGTGCTGGCCCACGACAACCCCTATGTGGATCTCGCCCTGGAGGGGGAGGCGCCGGCCTTGCTGCGCCATCCGGCTTGGCGCGAGGTGGGCATCGAGTTTTTCTCCTTCTCCAAGAGCTGGTGCCTGGGGGGCTATCGCCTGGCGTTTGCGATTGGGGCGGAGTGGTTGATCACGGCCCTAAGGGAGCTGAAGGGGGTGGTGGATTTCAACCAGTCGTTGGCGCTGCAGGCGGGTGCGGTGGCGGCCCTTGAGCAAGCTCCGGCCTGGCCCGAGCAGCTCAAGCAGGTGTACCGGCAGCGGCGCGATCGGATGGCCGCGGCGCTGGAGCGGGCCGGCTGGCCGGTGCGCCTTCCTTCGATGGCGCTTTACCTCTGGCTGGAGATCCCCCCGGTGGCCCGGCAGCGGGGCCTGGATTCGGAAGGCTTCTGCGCGGCCCTGTTGGAAGCCACCGGCGTGTGTGTCACCCCCGGCAGCGGCTTTGGCCCCGGCGGCGAGGGTTGGGTGCGCCTGGCCCTGGTGCACCCGGTGGAGCAGCTGGAGCTGGGGGCCGCCCGCATCGCCGCCTGGCTTGCCCAGCTATGAGCTGGCAGTTGCGCCGCTTGCCGGTGTGCGCCAGCACCGAGGTGGAGCTGGAGCGCTGGCTGGCCCAGCGCGACCAGGCCCAAGCCCTTGGGGCCCAGTTGGCTGTGTTGGCCCGCCGGCAACGCTTTGGCCAGGGGCAGCGGGGCCGGGTGTGGCAATCGCCCGAGGGGGGCCTGTGGATCAGTGCGGCCTTCCCCTGGCCCACGGCTCAGCAACCGGCTCAGCCAGGGGCTCAGCTAGAGGCCCCAGCTGCCTTGGCGCCCCTGGGCCTGGCGGCGGCGGTGGGCGTGGCCCAGCAGCTGCAGGGGCTGGGGATCGCCGTGGCCTTGAAGTGGCCCAATGATCTGCTGGTGGGGGGGCACAAGTTGGCCGGGCTGCTGCCCCGTTTGCGCTGGCGGGGCGGCAGGGTGCGCTGGGCCCAGGTGGGCCTTGGCCTCAATGGCATCAACCGACCCCCTGCAGGTGCCATCTCCGTGGCCCAGGCGTTGGCGGGGGCGCGGTTCCATCCCCAGGCAAAGCCCCAGCGGCTGCTGCCCTTGGCGTTGGCCGGTTTGGAGTGGGCCCAGCGGATGGCCAGTGATCCGGCTGCGGTGCACCAGGCCGCGGAGGCCCTGCTGGTGAGGCCGCCCCAGGGCCTGGTGCATGCCGGTGAGCGTTGGCAGGTGGTGGGGTTGGAGCGTGATGGCGGCCTGCGTCTCGAGCGCCCAGGCGCGGCGGTCACCCTGCAGCGCCATTTTTAGGATGGCGTGATGCGAGGCCCGTCCCCTTCCTTGCGCTCCCCCAAGGGGTCTTGGCGTGGCCCGCTGGCCTTGGCGCTGGCGGGGCTGCTGCCGCTTGGGGCTGCCGGCTTGGCTTGGAGCCAGGCCCAGCAGCCAGAAGCGCCGCCCGATGCCCTGCCGGAACCGCTGCGGCCCAGCCCCAGCCAGCTCAAGAGCCAGCCGCCCGCCCGCTTTGATGCCTCCCTCGATGCCCTGGTGCGGCAGGGGGTGGTCACCCCGGCGGAGCGGGCCCGGATCCAATCCGGCAGCAACCTGGTGCCCTTGAACGTGCCCGCCCAGCAACAGGCCTGCCGCAGTGGTGCCCTCTCCGCCCAGGAATGCCGCACGGGTGTGGTGGTGCTGCGCTGGGGTCTGCGCAATGGCCGGCCCGGGGTGGGGGCCGATGGGATTGAGCGCATCGGCGCCGATGGCCGCCCCTTGCCCCCTCTCACGGTGCCCGTTTCCGCCTTGCTCTCGGGCTCGGGGGGCACCTTCCGGCTCGCCGATGTGTTTGGGGTGACGCCCAGGCCCGCGCCGATTGTGGGCAATGGCAACCGGCGCCTGCTGTTTCCCTTGATCGGATCCGC
>CAYFKI010000256.1:0-2207 GCA_964343525.1 uncultured Cyanobium sp. | reverse complement strand
AAGGCCGCCATCGCTTGGGAGGCTTCCAAGACCACCAGCGGGCTCACATCCCGCAGGCCGCGCTTGAGCAAGGGCAGGGTGGCCCGATGCCCCCAGGCCCTTGCCGCCTGCATCGCCGCCAGCCGTTCAGCGGTATCCCCGCGCAGCTGGCGATCCAGGGCCAGAAGGAACTGTTGCTGCTGGCGAGCGCCCTGGGGCAAGGGCAGGGGGGAGGCTCCCCCAGCCGCCGCTTTCGCCTGGTCCGCCACTTTCTGCACCAGGCTGATCTGGGCCCGATTGAGGGCCGCCACCGCTGAGGCGTCGAGGCCGGTCAGGGGGGAGGGTCGACGACGGCTGGTGATCCACACAACAACGGCCACAAAAGCCGCCAGGGCACCGAAGGATTGGGGGTTCATGGATTGAACTTTTATGTCGCCCCCGATCGGCCGAGAAGGTGGCCTTGGGGAGGCTCCTTACAGTACCGGCGGTTGTTATTGGCTTGTGCCATGACTGGAGAATTCGCTGCAGCTTGGCTGCCCTCGGTGTTCGTTCCCCTGGTCGGGATCCTCGGCCCTGCCGTGGCGATGGCGCTGCTGTTCAACGTGATCGAAGCCCGCAACTGAGCTCCATCTGGAGCCCCAAGTTTTCCCAACACGATTTTCCCATCGTCGCCACCATGACCGTGACCCCTGTGGCCGACCCCACCGTCGGCAATCTGGCCACCCCCGTTAACAGCAGCTACTTCACCAAGGCGTTCCTGAATGCCTTGCCGGCCTACCGCCCGTCCCTGTCGCCCAACCGTCGCGGTTTGGAAGTGGGCATGGCCCATGGCTTCTTCCTGTACGGCCCCTTCGCCATCACGGGCCCGCTGCGCCTCACCGAATACGCCAGCACAGCCGGGTTGCTCGCCACCATTGGTCTGGTGTCGATCCTCACCGTGTGCCTCTCCCTCTATGGCACCGCAGGCCACGGCCCCAACGTGCAGCCCGCTGACGCCACCATCGACAACCCTCCCGCCGACCTGTTCACCAAGGCTGGTTGGGCTGAATTCGCCAGCGGCTTCTGGCTGGGTGGTTGCGGCGGCGCCGCCTTTGCCTGGTTCCTGGCCAGCACCGCCGTGGTGGCTCCCCTGGTGAACATTGCCGGTGGCGTGTGGAGCGTGGGCTGAGCCCAAAGGATTCCACCTGGATCCAAACCTGATCGCTGCAAAGCCCCGCCCTTGGGTGGGGCTTTTTTGTGTCTGTTAGCAGGCCAAAGAGCGAGCCATCGCAACAATGGAAAGGCCCCACCGCCTGATCAGGCCATGCCGAACCAGCCACAGCGCGGACGCCGGTTCGCCGCTTGGGCCCTGCTGGCCTGCGGACCGCTCGCCCTCACCGGTTGCCAGGGCTGGCCCTTCCGCCCAGGCAGCGACCAGGGCGCCGAACAACGGGCAGCCGAGCAGGCCTTGCAACGCCAGCACCTGGAGCAACAGGCTGCCGCCCAGGCCCTGTTGCTGATCAAGGCGCAAAGCCGGAAAGAAGGCCTGGTGGCCGGTCACCAGGCCACGGTGCATTGCCTCCGCAGCGAGCGCGCCCAAACCGATGGCAGTGAGCTGCGCTGCGAAGACTGGAGCTACGTGCAGCAGAACTACCAGAACCAAGCTCAGCCGGCTTCCTGAAGACAGGGACCTCCGAGATCGGAGCTTGGCCTTCTCGATCAGAGGGGTCTGAATCGAGGCTGGGCCTGAATCGGAGCTGGACCTCAATCCAGCCAATAAAAAACCCCCGGCTTGCGCCGGGGGTGATGTCGTCCCTCAAGGGTGAGACAAGGGGCTGAGGATCAGCCGAACTTGCCTGAGGTGGAAGCGATCAGGAAGGCTGCATACGTAAGGATGTAGCCGATCGTGAAGTGGGCCAGACCCACCACACGGGCCTGAACGATCGAGAGTGCGACGGGCTTGTCGCGCCAGCCCACCAGGTTGGCGAGCGGGGTGCGCTGGTGAGCCCAGACGATGGTCTCGATCAGTTCCTGCCAGTAACCGCGCCAGGAGATCAGGAACATGAAGCCGGTGGCCCAGATCAGGTGACCGAACAGGAACATCCAGGCCCAGACGGCGAGGTTGTTGCTGCCATACGGGTTGTAGCCGTTGATCAGCTGAGAGGAGTTGAGCCACAGGTAGTCGCGGAACCAGCCCATCAGATAGGTGCTGGATTCGTTGAACTGCGCCACGTTGCCCTGCCAGATGG
>CAYFKI010000255.1:0-2208 GCA_964343525.1 uncultured Cyanobium sp. | reverse complement strand
CGCGAACTCTCCAAATTGCTCGAGGCCCATGGGGTAGAGGTGAGCTATGCGATCCATCCGGTGGCCGGTCGCATGCCGGGGCACATGAACGTGCTGCTGGCTGAAGCCGATGTGCCCTACGAGCAGTTGCTCGAGATGGACGTGATCAACCCTGAGTTTCCCCGCACCGACGTGGTGATCGTGCTTGGGGCCAATGACGTGGTGAACCCGGATGCCAAATCCGATCCCACCAGTCCGCTGTATGGCATGCCCGTGCTCGAGGTGGATCAGGCTCGCCAGGTGTTTGTGGTCAAACGCAGCCTGGGGGCCGGCTACGCCGGCATTGCCAATGCCCTGTTCGAGCTGCCCCAAACCGCCATGGTGTTTGGCGATGCCAAGGCCGTGCTCAATGGCTTGCTTACGGAGTTGCGGGGCATGGGCGTGGGCAAGACCCCCGTGGGAGCGGGCAGCAAGGTGGCGGCCTGAGTGGGCCCAGAGCCCTTTCAGCAGCGCTGGCCCTGGCTGGGGCCCGATCTGCAGACCCTGCGCGACACCCTGCGGCCCCTGAACCTGCCCCCTGAACAGGGGGTAGCGATTTCACTGGCTGTTGGCCCCGGCCATCAAGCTGTTGGCTCCAGCCACCGGCTCCTGGCCCTGCAGGATCTCCCGCTGCAGGGGGAGCCCAAAGCCTGGGTGGTGCTGCTGCATGGTTTGGGCGGCACCAGTGGCAGCCCAGGGGTGCGGCGGCTGGCCCTGCTGCTGCAGAGCGCAGGCTTTGGCGTGTGGCGGCTCAATCTGCGCGGAGCGGGTCCTGGTCGTGCGTTGGCTCCAGGCACCTACGCGGCGCGGTGCAATGCCGATCTGGTGCCGGTGATGGCCCAGTTGCGTGATCTGGCGGCTGGCAGACCCCTGCTTGGGGTGGGGTTGTCGCTCGGGGGAACGATGCTGCTCAATCTCCTGCGCGAGCAACCCCAGGCCATCGATGGGCTGGTCACGGTGAGTAGCCCGGTGGATCTGGCGGCTACGGCCAGCCAGATTGAGCAACCCCGCAACCGCCTCTACCAGCGTTGGTTATTGCGGCGGTTGGTGGCCCAAACCCTGGCGGATCCCGGTGGCCTCGGCGCTGGCGAACGCCACGCCCTCACCCAAGCCGGGGGGCTCCAGACCATCCGCGCCTTTGATGCGGCGATTACGGCTCCGCGTTGGAGCTATGCCTCGGTGGATCACTACTACGCCGAAGCCAGTCCTTTGGCCCATCTGCTCAGCGGTAGCCCTGGCCCGCCCACCTTGCTGGTGCATGCCGCCGATGATCCCTGGGTGCCTGCTGCGGCGCTGGCCCCCTTGGCAACAGCAAGCTCTCCGCCTCGCCTGCAGGTGTGCATCACCGCTAGGGGCGGACACAACGGCTTCCATGGCATCGGCGACGATCGCTTGGGGAGCTGGAGTGATCAGCTCACGCTCCAGTGGTTGGAGCAGCTGTTGGAGCAGCTTCTGTAGCAGCGGGGGGAGCGGCTGTTGGAGCAGCCCAGGGAAGTTGCTGGATGATCCAGGGGTGAATCGGCTCACCCCCGATCACATGCTCGCGAACAATCCGCTCGATCCGCTCGGGTGTCACGCCGCCGTAGACGAGGCCATCGGGCCAGATCAGCAGCACCGGGCCCTCGGCGCAGATGCGCAGGCAGTCGGCCTTGGTGCGCAGAACGATCCCGCCTGGGCGCCCCGGATCCTCGAGGCCCAGCTCGCGCACCAGGCGTTTGAGGGTGTCCCAGCTGGCGGCACCCACGGCTGGATCGGGGCAGCAGAGGGCCTTGGCCGGGGTGGCGCAGAGCAGCAAGTGGTGCGAAACAGCTAGGGAGGCCGGCTCCGATCGACTGCTCACGCCGGCAGCGCAGCCGGTGCCTTGGCCTGCAGCCGGGCTGCAGCCTCCTGCACCGCCTCTCGGGCCCAGGTGTCGACGGCCAGCACATCGTCGAGAGAGGGGTTGGCCGTGAGGTCGGATTGGTGGCGATCACACACCCCGTCGATCAAGCGGGGGATGTCGAGGAAATGGATCCGTTCTTCGAGGAACAGCGCCACGGCCTGCTCGTTGGCGGCGTTCATCACCGCGGGCATGGTGCCGCCGGCTCTGCCTGCGGCGTAGGCCAGCTGCATGCAGGGGTACTTGGCGGGGTCGGGCTGGCGGAAGGTGAGTTGACCCACCTCGGTGAGATCCAGGCGGCGCCAGGGGGT
>CAYFKI010000254.1:0-2223 GCA_964343525.1 uncultured Cyanobium sp. | reverse complement strand
CGGCCGATCTGCAGCAACGACGCCAGGCTCCGGTGGTGTTGCAGGCCCTGACGGCGAGCCAGCCGCCCTCCCACGACAGCTTGGGATCCGGGCTGCGCACCCTGGTGCCCTTGATGGTGCTCCCCGGTGCTCATGTGCGTCACGACTTGCCCGCCATCGCCGGCCATTGGCGTTTGGGCGGTCCGATTCGGCGGGTGCCCTTCGTGGGGGCTTGGCCGCTGTGGCAAAGGGGGCTTGCCGCCGAGTTGGGCCAGGGCGGACCGGCTTTGGTGCTGCACCATCCGCTGCAGGGCCCGTTGGCCGAGCGTTATTTGCACCACCTGGCGGCCGTCACGCGAAGCACCTTGCTGAGCGCTTCCTACAGTGATCCCAACAGCACAAGCGAACTGGCCGCCCGTATCCGCGACCACCAGGGTCCCGTGCTGGCCTTGGCCCTCGCCGCTAACCGCCTCACCGACAGCCTTGGCCCCCTGGTGGGTCCGCCCCTGCTGCAGCGCCCGCGTTTTTACCGGGTCTTGCTGGAGCAGCTGGAGGCCCTGCCATGACGGCCTCTGACCCGCTGGCAAGCCAGGCGCCCAGCACCCAAACGCCGGGCACTGTGTATTTGGTGGGGGCGGGCCCGGGCGATCCCGATCTGCTCACGGTGAAGGCCCATCGGCTCCTGCAGCAGTGCGATGCCCTCGTGTACGACTCCCTGGTGCCGCGCCAGGTGCTGGAGCTGGTGCCTGAAACGGCCGAGAAGCACTTTGTGGGTAAGCGCCGCGGTCACCATTCGGTGCCCCAGCCCAGCACCAATGCGGTACTGGTGGAGCTGGCCAGCCGCCACCAGTGCATCGTGCGACTCAAGGGCGGTGATCCCTTTTTGTTTGGTCGCGGCGGCGAGGAAGCCGCCCATCTGGCCCGCCATGGCGTGCCGGTGCAGGTGGTGCCTGGGGTGACCGCTGGCATTGCGGCGCCTGCCTATGCCGGCATCCCGATCACCCACCGCAAGGCGGGCTCCAGCGTCACCTTTGTGACCGGCCACGAGGAGATCGACAAAGCCCGCCCCGGGGTGGATTGGCGCGGCCTGGCCCAGAGCAGTGATGGTTTGGTGATCTACATGGGCCTGCACAACCTCAGGCGCATCGCCGAGGAGTTGCTGGCTGGTGGCCTGGCGGCCACAACCCCCACGGCCGTGATTCAGCAGGGCACGGTGAAGGGCCAACGCCAGTTGATTTGCTACCTGGGTGAGCTCGCCGACCAGGCGGAAGCCGAAGGGTTCGCCTCCCCGTCGATCGTGGTGGTGGGCGAGGTGGTGAACCAGCGGGTGGTGTCGTCGGCGCCGGAGCCTGCCGATGTGGAGATGCCGATCCCTATTCCGTAGCGGAATCCTGTAGCAGCTGGTCACCAAACGGCCGAGTCAATCGTTGAACTGGCCTGCGCAGCCGGGTTTTTCGTAGCTCTCGCAACGCTTTGCGGCCCCGTGGACCGGTTCACTGGCCCATTGCTTTTGGCGTTCACCCGTCACCGTCTCCCATGGCTGCCCCCGCTCCTTCTGCTGCTTCGGTTCCCGGGAGGACGCCGATGTTTGAACTGATCCCCTACGAGAAATTCCGCGACACCCCCGCGGTTCGCTTCTTTGACATCACGGTGGCCGAGTCGAACGCCCGGGACCTGGTGATCCATTCCGGTCCGGCGATCAGTCCTCCAGATGAGGAGAAAACCGGTGCCTGGCAGTTTTATTTGCACCCCCACCAGGAAGACAACCTGCTGGCCCTCCACGGCGGTCGCACCTTCTATCTGGTGAACCTGGGCTGGAACTACCCGTATCACATTGTTCGCTTGGAAACCGGCGGCGACATCCTGCGCATCCCCCCCGGCACCTTCCACCGGTCGGTGTCCGATCCCGATGGCTCGGTGGTGCTGAATCAGGCCGTGCGCGATGAGGGGGCCAGCGTGGTGCGCGAATTCCGCGTCTACAACAGCCGGCGCATTCCCCGCCTGTTTGCTACCACCTTCAAAACCGCGCCCCTGCCCAAACTCCACGGCGTGAGCTGGTAGCCAATTCGGCTCAGCCCAGGCGCAGATCCACCGTGCAGGCTCCGCTCCAGGCTCCACGCCAGGGGCGGGCCGTGGCTCCATCGCTGGCCGCGCAATGGTGCTGGGGTGGTTCGGTTTGCGGTTCAAATCCCTGGGCTTCGTGGCGCAGGCTCCAATGGGCGATGGGCTGGGCTGGCCCATCGC